>NZ_JAZGVT010000044.1:0-55810 GCF_036440755.1 Methylobacter sp. Wu8
GCATGAAATAACTTGAGCAAGTTTTATTTTTCATTTTTTAACCATGAAGGACATGAAGCGGCATGAAAGGTTTAAGTCTTCATGTCCTTCATGCTCTTCATGGTAATTGCCTAAATTAATTTAGGCACGATCCTAAGCAAAATAATCGGTAGCGCCAAACCAATCTACCGGGTTTGGGTTTGCCGGAGTCGGCTTTTCAATGATCAATTCGTCAAGGATATATTCCAGGCCGTAAAAACTGCCGTTATCGAAAGCCTGATTCATCGGAGCGGCAATATCGTTATAGGTATCGGAATTTTGGGTAGCCATTTTTTACCTTCTTGTTTTTCGGACTGATGTACAAAATTAAGTGTAATACAGATCTGTTTTTTGTCATCGGAAGCGATGACTTTTGTAATGTTTTGCAGGATGCGCTTTGTTTGCTGAATAGAAACTGAAGCGGTAAATGCGGATAGGGGACGCGGTTAAAATAGACGGTGCTGCACCTTAGGGGGCTTACCGCGTTGCGTTGTAATTGATAAGGGCTACCCGCTCGCTGACCGGCCCCGCTGCCAATGCAATCGCCGCCCGTTGATTTTTGGTAAATGATAAGGGCGGAAGGCGGTCTTCGAGCAGGGTATCGACGATGGTCGCCGAGGCATTGGGTTGGGCAAAACGCAAGGCATTGAGTTTCATGCGAGCCAACCGGTCAGGATCTTCCAGCAACCGCTCCAGTTTAAACGGGAGGGTGGTTAAGTCGTTGCATTTGACGGCGATACCCTCTTCCAAAAGATGATCGCTGTTTCTTTCCTCTTGCCCTGGGATGGGGGACACCACGCACATGGGGAGCCCGCAGGCGATAGCCTCGGAGGTCGTCATGCCGCCGGGCTTGCCAATGAAAATATCGGCCATTTTCATCAGTTTGTGCATGTCGTCGGTGTAACCCAGGACTTTAAACCGGGAGCTTCGGCTATCGACTAATTGCAGGACGCGCTGTCTCAGTTCATCGTTGCGTCCGCAAATAACCACCGTTTGCGCGTCGCTATTCAGGTTGAGCATCCGCTCCACCATGAACTCGGTAGGCCCCACGCCAAAGGCTCCCGCCGACAGCAGCAGAACCGGTTTTTCCGGGTTCAATCCGAGTCGAAGCCGTTCTTGTTCGCGGTTGACGGGTTGTTGAAAAACGGGGGCGATGGGAATGCCGGACACCGTGATTCTTTCGCTGGGAATCCCGAGCATTTCAAGATGAGCCCTGGTTTCATCGATAGCGACAAAATAGCGATGGAATGAACGCGACAACCACATCGCATGAAAATCGAAATCCGTTACCACAATCGACAGGCGCGCTTGCAACTGCCGGGTTGCAATCAGGTGGGAGATGATGCCGGCGGGCATGTAGTGGGTGCAGACCGTAATATCCGGGTCGAATTCCCGGATAAATCGCACCAGCGGCTTGGTGTTCAGCCGGTCTATCATGTGTCGCATTCTATCCGTGTGCCAGGGTTCATCGCTGGTTTTATACCACCAACCGAGGAAATTCGGCGCAGACCGCACCAGCGAGGTATAAAAGCTGGAATAGAAATCCCGGAACAGCTTGTTGGTGTATTGCAGTGCATCATTATTGATGACTTCGGCAACCCGGCCGTCAGCGGCAAAGGAAAGCTCCAACGCTTCAGCCGCTTTGATGTGGCCGGTTCCCGCCCCCGCCGACATAATTAAAACCCGTTTTTTCATCAGTGCATGACAAACTTGTTTGATGTGCCTGCAATTTGGGCAGGATAGTCATGTAATTGTGCCATTTGCCCGGTTTCCCGATATTTCTTGCCGACAAGCGTTTGGG
This sequence comes from Methylobacter sp. Wu8, assembly GCF_036440755.1. Classification (NCBI taxonomy): domain Bacteria; kingdom Pseudomonadati; phylum Pseudomonadota; class Gammaproteobacteria; order Methylococcales; family Methylococcaceae; genus Methylobacter; species Methylobacter sp. Wu8. The sequence goes on from NZ_JAZGVT010000044.1 coordinate 1,820, forward strand.
CGTGATGGAATGCCGGCGGCTCGGTCAGCCCAATAATGACGTCGGCGGCGAGCAAGGGGTGAATAGGATTAGGCATGGCATCCTCCTAAAAAAGACAATCGCGGCAGATCAAAAACCAAAATCAACATTCCCTTCTATTCATCCTGATCATGGCCATGTATTTTGGCTAACCAACCCATTGTCATCGATACAAATAGCCCAAACACGACCACAATGGTATGCACCGAAAATCCGGCGTCAATCATCAACGCATAAGCGCCGAGCATCAATAAAATACTGAGATTTTCGTTGAAGTTTTGTACGGCGATAGAGTGTCCCGAGCCCATCAATTGATGTCCCCTGTACTGCAACAATGCGTTCATCGGTATCAAAAAACTGCCGGCCAGGACGCCAATCAGGATCAGCATCAGCGCTGCGGGCCGCCAATCGGTGACTAATGCCATGCCTAATACAACGAAGCCCATGGCTATTCCCAAGGGTAATACGTTTACGGCATGTTCCAACGGCACAGCCTTGGCCGCCACCACGGAACCGATGGCAAGGCCCACCGCAACCAAGGCAGTCAATTGAGTGGCTTGTTCCAGGTCGAGCTTTAGCGATACCGCGGCCCAGGCGAGAATAATGAAACGCAAGCTGGTTCCCGCGCCCCAAAATAGTGAGGTTACCGCGAGGGATACCTGGCCCAACGGGTCTTTCCACAGCAGCAGGAAAGATCGCCAAAAATCCGCCAACAGGAATCCCGGCGTTCGATTCGGCAAGGTGTGTTCAATGGGCAGCTTGGGAATATAGCAATTGAGTATCGCGGCCGCGAGATAAAAACCCAAGATGACCAAAATAGCGAACTCGGGGGCGGTATCAATGCCTGCATTGAACTCAAGCCCGCCCAGTCGCTGGATAATTTGATCTTCAACACGATGACCAATCAATAATCCTCCAACTATGGCACCCAGAATGATAGCCGCAACGGTCAGGCCTTCCATCCAGCCGTTTGCCCATACCAATTTATCGGTTGGCAGATATTCGGTCAGAATGCCGTACTTAGCCGGCGAGTATAAAGCCGCGCCAACGCCGACAAAGCCATAGGCGAGCAATGGATGCAAACCCAACAACATGGCGGCGCAACCGATTATCTTGATGCTGTTGCTAATGAACATGACCTGGCCTTTCGGCAAGGCATCGGAGAATGCGCCGACAAACGGAGCGAGAACGATAAAGGCGAAGACGAAAAATTGCTGCAATACAGGGGTTTGCCAGGAAGGGGCATCCAGGCTTTTGAGCAGCGCAATGGCAGCGAATAGCAGTGAGTTATCCCCCAGTGATGAAAAGAACTGGGCCGCAAGAATGGTGTTAAAACCGCGATTCATCGAATGTGTACCCCTGTGCGACTTTGCGGAAAGCAGAATCATTGCACTCTTAAATGGTTAATATGAATTTATTGGATTTATATGTCGTTTGTGGTTCATCTATCTGTGAATGTCGGCTTCCAGAGGCTCATGATGGGCAATGGCCGACTCGGTCTTGTGCCATTTTATGAGTTCCAACGTTCCATTGGCGTGCTCCACTATCGCGGTGCAGCTTTCCACGAAATCCCCGGTGTTGATATATAAGAATCCGTCTATATCCTTCATTTCAGCGTGGTGTATATGCCCGCAAATAACACCGTCCAGGCCCTGGTCTTTAAGCGTATTGACGATGCTTTCTTCATAATCGGAAATAAACTGAACCACATTCTTGACTTTGAATTTAACGAAGGCGGCAAGGGAGAAGTTTGAGTGTATGCCAAACCAAAGCCTGACCATTCGCAGCAGGCGATTGACCTCAATGAGAAAGTCGTATCCGTCGCTGCCTAGTTTGGCAAGCCACTTGTGGCATTTGGCAATGGTGTCATATTCGTCGCCGTGGACAATCAGGAATTGCTTTCCCGTGGATGTGGAATGCACATCTGAATTTTTGACGGCGATGTCGCCAAAGACATAATCGTCGTATTGCCTGATATTTTCGTCGTGGTTGCCGGGTATATAGATAACCTGAGTGCCGTGTCTTGCCTTGCGCAGGACTTTTTGAATCACCGTATTGTGATCTCTGGGCCAATACATTTTCTTGGAAAGCGACCAAAAATCGATAATGTCGCCCACCAAGTAAAGTTTTTCACTCTCGTTGTACTTTAGAAAATCGAGTAAAACATCGGCTTGGCATTGGGTGGAACCCAGGTGCAGATCGGAGATCCAGATGGTTCGATAGGTGTTATTATCCATAATCAATCTTTTAGCAGTGTGTTACAAGCACAGGCGCTTTGTCGATCCGTTTAACCGGTAATTATTGTTCAGGCGGCTCGCCAAAGAAATTGAATTGTTTTTCGCATAACCATGATCATGGGTGACTTATTCCGAAAGGCGGCGTTGGTTAGGGAGCAATATCTGCCCGTAGAGAATTAAAGTTACCAATTAAGTTCGACGGCGTTTTGATGTTAACAGAAACAAATGAAAGTTATGTTACAAGTCGGGGAGGCTTCCTAAAAAGGTGTTAATTTAATAGCTCCTCTTAATGACTTAAGCCGGCCTTGTTTGGTTTTGCTATCCAGGCGCCTTAGCTTCGATCCGTTGGTTGGCTTGGTGGCTTTGCGCTTTTTGTGCGTGACAGCCGCGCTTTGAATGAGCGTCTGTAGCCGATTTAAGGCGTCTTCTTTGTTCTTTTCCTGGGTGCGGTACTGTTGCGCCTTGATGATAATTACGCCCTCTTTTGAAATGCGTTGGTCATTTAAAACCAGCAGTTTTTCTTTATAAAACGCGGGTAATGAGGACGCGCCGATGTCAAATCGTAAATGAATGGCTGTTGAAACTTTATTGACATTCTGCCCGCCGGTTCCCTGTGCGCGAATCGAATGAACTTCAATCTCGCTGTCCGGGATGCTGACTTGATTGGATATTTGCAACATGGGTATCAAGCTCTATGGTTAATCAAGTGATTTTGCATGTATTGAGTATACGTTATGGCGGGGAGTTGTGATCCGGCTATAGGGTGATAACATCCATATTAGCCACATCAATGCCGCCTTTTATGATTTACAATATGCGATTGATATATAAACAGGTAGTTTCTTTGTTTAGCAAAGAGCTATTGCGCAGAACCTCGCGTTCACAGACGCTGTATGTAATTATTGAAAGTATTTTTTAAACAAGACTACACACCATCGGAGCGATAAAGAATGACCAAGCATGTTACTTTGACCCAGTTTATTATTGAACAGCAGCGCGAGTTGCCGGGTGTATCGGGAGCGTTTACTTCATTGCTGAACGATGTAGTGACAGCCTGTAAGAAAATTTCGCACCTGGTTAATCAAGGCAATCTGATTGGTGTGCTGGGCAGCGCCGATTCCGAGAATGTGCAAGGCGAAGTGCAAAAGAAGCTGGACATCATCACCAACGACATTATGGTCGATGCGCTGAACTGGACCGGTCATTTGGCAGGTATGGCGTCGGAAGAAATCGATGACATTATCCTTATTCCCCCGCAGTATCCAAAAGGCAAGTACTTGGCGCTGTTCGATCCGTTGGACGGTTCTTCAAATATCGATGTCAATCTGGCGGTAGGCACCATATTTTCGATATTGCGTTGCCGTGAGGGTGTGGACCCGGCGCTGGAGGATTTTTTACAGAAGGGGGCTGAGCAGGTTTGCGCCGGTTTTGTGCTTTACGGCCCGTCTACGATGATGGTTTTAACGACTGGGCAGGGTGTTAACGGCTTTACGCTGGACCAGGATATAGGCGAATTTATCCTGACTCATCCCAATATGACGATTCCTAATGATACCAGTGAGTTTGCGATCAATATGTCGAACCAGCGTTTTTGGGAGCCACCGGTAAAACGTTATATCGACGAGTGTTTACAGGGCAAGGATGGCTCGCGCGAAAAGGATTTTAATATGCGCTGGGTCGCGTCGATGGTGGCGGAGGTTTACCGGATACTGACGCGCGGCGGGGTTTTTATGTATCCGTATGATTTGCGCGATCCGTCCAGAGCCGGAAAGCTGCGCATTATGTACGAGGCCAATCCGATGGCGTTTATTATCGAACAAGCAGGCGGCGCTTGCTCCACCGGCCGCGAGCGCATCCTCGACATCAAACCCAAAACCCTGCATCAGCGGGTTCCTGTTATATTGGGATCGAAAAACGAGGTTGAGCGCATTGTCGGCTATCATCAGGAAGGTTGATTGTAGACGCCAGGATCAAGGCGAAAGACTAAAAAAGCCTCGCTTTTGTATGATAAAATTTCCGTTTTTTAATTTCACTATTTGAGTTTTCCCATGAACAAACCTAAAAAAGTAGCGATTCTTACGGCGGGCGGCTTGGCTCCCTGCTTAAACTCAGCCATCGGCAGCCTTATCGAGCGTTACACTGAAATCGATCCAACCATTGAAATCATCTGCTACCGTAGCGGTTATAAAGGTCTGTTACTGGGTGATTATTACACGGTCACTCCGGCAATCCGCGAAAAAGCCGGTCTTTTGCATCGTTTCGGCGGCTCGGTGATCGGCAACAGCCGCGTCAAGCTGACCAACGTTAAAGACTGCATCAAACGCGGATTGGTTCAGGAAGGTCAGGACCCGCAAAAAGTGGCTGCCGACCAACTGGTCAAAGACGGCGTGGATATTCTGCACACGATCGGCGGTGACGATACCAATACCGCAGCGGCCGATCTTGCCGCTTTTCTTGCGCAAAACAACTACGGTTTGACTGTTATCGGCCTGCCTAAAACCGTCGATAACGACGTGTTTCCGATTAAACAATCGCTGGGCGCCTGGACCGCGGCCGAGCAGGGCGCTCGTTATTTCTGGAACGTGGTCGCCGAAAACAATTCCAACCCGCGGATGCTGATTGTCCATGAAGTGATGGGACGTAGCTGCGGCTGGCTGACTGCTGCGACCGCGTTGGAATACCGCAAGCTGTTGGATCGCGCCGAATGGTTGCCTGAGTTGGGTCTGGATCGCGCCACTTATGAAGTGCATGGCGTATTTATCCCGGAAATGGCTGTCGATATTGCTGCCGAAGCAAAACGTCTTCGAGCGGTGATGGACAAGGTAGATTGCGTCAATATTTTCGTTTCAGAGGGCGCGGGCGTTGAGTCCATCGTTGCTGAAATGCAAGCTAAAGGCCAGGAAGTGCCGCGCGATGCGTTCGGCCACGTCAAATTGGATGCGGTAAACCCTGGTAAATGGTTTGGCGACCAGTTTGCAGAAATGATCGGTGCGGAAAAAACCCTGGTGCAAAAATCAGGCTATTTTGCTCGCGCTTCCGCAGCCAATGTCGAAGACATCCGCTTGATCAAATCTTGCGCCGATCTGGCTGTTGAGTGCGCGTTCCGCCGTGAGTCAGGCGTTATCGGCCACGATGACGATCAAAACTTTGTCTTGCGTGCGATTGAGTTCCCACGCATCAAGGGCGGCAAACCATTTAATATCGATGCGCCTTGGTTTGATCAAACGTTGGCTGCCATCGGCCAGGCCAAGGGTGCTAAGGTTGAGGTTGGACACTAAAATTTAAATTGTATCGTTCCCACGCTCCGGCGTGGGAACGCAGTTAGTGGCGCCTGTCCTGAGCCCTGTCGAAGGGCTCCAGCGTCACTATTAAAATCTACGCTGGTTACCAAAGCACTTTCCCGTGCTACTATGGCGTTACAGTCATTCCTAATAGAGACAGTGCTATGGCAACGATTACTTTCGATACGTTAAAGTTTGCTGAAAAACTGGAAAAGGCCGGTTTGCCACGCGAGCAGGCGGCTGCTATTGCAGAAGCGCAGAAAGATGCATTTGCTGAAGCGATGGATTCACAACTGGCAACCAAGGCTGACTTAATGGATATGGAGAATCGTTTGATTAAATGGGGAATAGGCTTGGCATTTGGACAAATTGCTATTATTGCTGCACTTGTCAAACTGTTGTAGTTTTGTGGATATTCTGTGGCGCGGAGTTTAGTCTACGTCGCAGGTTGCCGCTGTAAATGTCCCTCGAATATATTTTTGTTTACGGAACGCTCAGGCGCGATGCGAACAGCGAAATGTCTCAGCTTTTGGCGAAGTATGCAGAATTTGTGAATGATGCCAGCTATTGCGGCAAACTTTATAAAATCGATTATTACCCAGGCGCAGTTCCTTCTGACGATCCCAACGACGTGGTGCAAGGCGAAGTCTATCAGCTTCATCGAGCCGATGTTGCGCTTCCCCTTCTTGATCGCTATGAAGAATTCGGTCCCGAATTCCCTGAACCCAATGAATATATCCGTCGGAAGCAGGTTGTATTGCTTAAAGACGGGCACTCCGTTATCGCATGGGTTTATGTCTACAATCATCCCACCGCAGGCTTGGAACTGATTCCATCGGCAAATCTTATTCAACAACCACTATGATCACCATTATCCAACGCGTAACTACCGCGAAAGTCACCGTCAACAATCAGGACATCGGCAAAATCGATACCGGCATTATGGCGCTGGTTGCGGTGGAAAAGGCGGACACGGAAAAAGACGCCCAACGCCTGCTGGAGCGTATCCTCAATTATCGGATTTTTGCCGATAGCGACGATCGTATGAATTTGAGTTTGAGGGATATTAACGGCGGCTTGTTGCTGGTTCCGCAATTCACGCTGGCGGCCGATACCCAAAAAGGCAACCGTCCCAGTTTTATTTCTGCCGCGCCGCCGGAAAAAGGCAGGGAGCTGTTCGATTATTTACAACAATTGGCAAAGCAAACCTACCCAAAAGTTGAATTCGGCCAGTTTGGTGCCGATATGCAGGTTTCGCTGGTCAATAACGGGCCGGTTACTTTTACACTGCGAACGCGTACAGATTGATTAATCACCACGAACGACTGAATGGGCAGGAGGTAGAGCAAGGCATGGAGCAGTTGCCGAGACACGAAGAGCAAGAAGTTTTTACTCTGGTCTTTTCTTCGTGAAATTCGTGCCTTCGTGGTGTATGCTTTGAGCCGATTTTACCTACTCATCATCGTCCTCATAAGGCTGTGCTTTCACATTATCGGGAATTTTCGGCATCTTGGCCGACCGCAACAGCATTAACGCGCCGCCCAAAACAAACAGCACCGCGATTATAAACAATACTATCCACATTCAATCTACTCCCATTTTTGGCTTGCCTAAGCCGGTTACGGTAGAATACCCCATACCGTTCATTTATATACTTCAACATGACAAATATGTCTGGAACAAATTTACATTTACCCGAAGGGCGTCAGGCAGGACAGCCTGACGTGACCAATCCGCCGGGAGCGGATTTGCATTTATCCGAAGGGCGCAGGGCAGGACAGCCCTGCGTGAAACAAGTCGAATTACTTTCACCTGCCGGAACCCTTAAAAATATGCGCTATGCTTTCGCATATGGCGCTGACGCCGTGTATGCAGGATTGCCTCGTTACAGTCTTAGGGTCCGCAATAACGATTTTCTTGCTGATAATCTGGCTAAAGGCATCGATGAAGCCCACCAGTTGGGCAAGAAGTTTTTCCTGGCGACCAATGTGATTCCGCATAACGCCAAGGTTAAAACCTTTATCAAGGATATTGCCCCGATTATCGCGATGAAGCCTGACGCCTTGATTATGGCCGATCCGGGTTTGATTATGATGACCCGCGAAGCCTGGCCGGACATGCCGATCCATCTGTCGGTACAGGCCAATACCGTCAATTATGCGTCGGTCAATTTCTGGAAAAGCATGGGCGTCGAGCGGGTCATTTTGTCCCGCGAACTGTCGCTGGATGAGGTTGAAGAAATCCGCCAGCTTTGCCCCGATATGGAACTTGAAGTGTTTGTCCACGGCGCGTTATGCATTGCCTATTCCGGCCGCTGTTTGTTATCCGGCTACTTCAATCACCGCGATCCTAACCAGGGGACTTGCACCAATTCTTGCCGCTGGAAATACGACACGCTGCCTGCAGAAGAAAATGCAGAGGGAGATTACTTGCCGGTTGGCGAAGTATTGTCGATGTCCGACATCAGCAATGCCAGCTGCGGCGGGGCACAGCGGCATCCGTTGGCCGACAAGGTGTATTTTCTGGAAGAAGAGGGCCGCAAAGGCGAATTGCTGCCGGTGATGGAAGACGAAAACGGCACCTACATCATGAATTCGAAAGACTTAAGAGCCATCGAGCATGTGCAGCGCTTGGTCGAAATCGGCGTGGACAGTCTTAAAATCGAGGGCCGTACCAAGTCGCATTATTATGTGGCGCGTACCGCACAAACCTATCGTCAGGCGATTGACGATGCGTTGGCGGGGCGTCCATTCCAGCCTGAATTAATCGGCGTTTTGGAAAATCTCGCCAACCGGGGTTACACCGACGGTTTTTATCAGCGCCACCATACCCACGAGCACCAAAACTATATGACCGGCTACTCCAAAAGCCATCAGCAGCAGTTTTGCGGAGAAATCAGGAGTTACGACCCGGCAACCGGCCTTGCAACCATTGATGTTAAGAACAAGTTTTCGGTCGGCGACAAGCTGGAATTGATACTGCCGGAAGGCAATCGGGATATTATCGTCGAACGCATGGAAGGCATGTATGGACAAGAAATGGAAGAAGCGTCGGGCGGCGGCTATGAAGTGAAAATACCGCTGCCGGGCATTTGCGGCGATAACGGCTTGTTGGCACGATATACTTGAGATAGGCGAAGGACAAAAGGCAAAAAACCTTTCGCTCTTCGCCGCCTTTTATCCTTTTGAGATTTGAATCATGACTTTTACTACAGCCGATCTTTGCGATGCCCATTCAGTGGAAAGCCACTTCCAAATTGCCGAACCGCTACTTAAATCTTATGGCGGCCACTCAAGTTTTTGCGGCCAAATTACTACGGTAAAAGTTTTTGAAGACAACGTTTTGGTCCGAAAAATTCTGGAAGAGAAAGTGCAGGGCAGGGTGTTGGTTGTTGACGGCGGCGGCTCCCACCGATGCGCTTTGTTGGGCGACGATATGGCAAAGCTTGCCATCGACAATGGCTGGCAGGGCATTGTGATTCATGGGTGCATCCGCGATTCTGCAATTATCAATCAACTCCCGATTGGCATTCGCGCGCTGCATACGCATCCGTTGAAAAGCCATAAGAAAGGCCACGGCGACCGTGATTTATTAGTCACATTTGCCGGTGTCAATTTCAGACAAAATCATTTTTTATATGCTGATGCCGACGGAATTATCGTATCAGAGACCATGTTGAGTTAGAATAACTCCAAATTAACCTAGTAAAGAAGTCAAGATATGCAAATTGTACTCGCCAACCCTCGTGGATTCTGTGCCGGTGTAGACCGGGCTATTGAAATTGTTGACCAGGCCATCCAGGCTTTCGGCGCCCCCATTTACGTTCGTCACGAAGTTGTTCACAATCGCACGGTTGTTGACGGCCTTAAAGAAAAAGGCGCAATCTTCATTGAAGATTTAACCGACGTACCGGTCGGTTCTTATCTGATCTTCAGCGCTCACGGCGTTTCCAAGCAAGTACAGCAGGAAGCCAAGGAGCGTAATTTAACGGTTTTCGACGCTACCTGCCCGCTGGTCACCAAAGTCCATTTACAGGTCGCCAAACATGCCAAAGAGAATCGTGAAGTCATCCTGATCGGTCATGCCGGGCACCCTGAAGTTGAAGGTACGATGGGGCAATATGAAAGAGGTACGGACAATGGCGGCATATACTTGGTAGAAACCCCGGAAGACGTTAAAAATCTGAAGGTAAAAAATCCCGATGACTTGGCTTATGTTACGCAAACCACCTTGTCGATGACGGATACCAAGATTATGGTCGATGCTTTAAGGGCGCGCTTCAAGGCCATACAGGAACAGAAAAAAGACGACATCTGCTACGCCACGCAAAACCGTCAGGACGCAGTTCATGAATTAGCCAAAACAGCTGATATTATCCTCGTGGTTGGTTCGCCGAACAGTTCAAACTCCAACCGGTTGCGCGAAATTGCCGAGCAGCTGGGTAAACGGGCTTACCTGATTGATACTGCAAAAGATATGCAGAAAAACTGGTTTGACGGTATCGCAGTGGTGGGTGTCACCGCCGGCGCTTCCGCGCCTGAAGTACTGGTTCAGGAAGTTATTGATCAGTTAAAACAGTGGGGTGGACAATCGGCTATTGAGATTCAAGGTATCGAGGAAAAAGTGGTGTTTTCTTTACCCAAAGAATTAAAAAAGCACATCAACTAATTTCACCTGTTATGGGCGGCTGCTTCGGCGGTCGTCCGTCCCGGCTCTTCTTTTTTTGCGTATCAATGCCTGTTTAGTCGTAAGTCTGGATGAAAATTAAAGACAAAAATCACCGTTTTTATCTAAAATAGCCGCCGTACAACTAACCTTACGCTGATAATGGCGGGCCCAAATAAACCGGCCCTTCATTATGGCTAACATTATTTTTTATTTTTCCAGAGATAATTATGACACTTACCGCAATGGATCTTGTTGCTCAAGCCAAACAGCATATTGTTGAGATTGATATTGATGACGCCAAAAAAGCCCTGGGAGCAAGCCTCGTCATGGATGTCAGGGAGCCGGCAGAGTACACCGCAGGTCACTTGCCGGGAGCGTTTAACATACCTCGCGGCGTATTGGAGTTTAAAATCGGCGCGCATCCCGATTTTCAGGATAAACAAGACGCCCATATCATCGTTTATTGCCAAACCGGCGGCCGTTCCGCATTGGCTGCGGAAGTATTAAACAAGATGGGTTTCAATAATGCTGTCAGCATGGCGGGCGGATTTAAAGCTTGGGCTGAAAGCGGTAATGAAATAGTTTAAATGTCCGAACCGGAAGTGATCCGTCTGGATAAATGGTTATGGACGGCGCGTTTCTTTAAAACGCGAAAATTGGCCGCTGAGGCTATTTCGGGCGGGAAAGTTCATGTCAACGACCAGCGCGCGAAGCCCGGAAAAGAGGTCAAAACCGGCGTGGCGCTCTCTATCAGCAAAGACAATTATCGGTGGGATATCAGGATTACCGGCATTAACGGCCAACGGCGCTCGGCTAAAGAAGCGGTTTTGCTTTACGAGGAGAGTCCTGAAAGCCTCGCCAAACGGGAGCAACAAATCATTCAAAACCGTGAGCAGCGGGAATTGTTCGATTTTAGCGCCAAGGATCATAAACCGAACAAAAAAGAAAGGCGCTTGATTCACCGGTTTAAGCAAGGGTAGGGATTATGACAATCCGCTTTCAAGCAATTACCGCGAAGAAACCGAAGTTTTATTTCTTCGCGCCTTCGCGGTGAATTAAGTACTCTAGTTGATGCGCATGAGGAGCTGCTATAAACAGGTGGGCGGTTTAGGCAAACCGGCCAGCTTGCATGAGTATTTTAACGGACCGTCGGGAAATAATTTATGTAAATAGCGACTGTTACCCTTTGCTTCGCCCAGTTCCTTGGCAATCGCTTTAGTAAAGACCCGCGCATTGGGTAAATGCTTAAACTGCTGATAATAATGCCGGATAAACAAAATAATTTCCCAGTGTTCAGCGGTTAGGGCGATATTATTTAATTCGGCCAGTTGTTGCGCGATATTTTCATCCCAGTTTGCCGGATTGATCAAAAAACCCTGATCGGTCGTTTCCAGCGGTAAATCCCGATTTGTTACGACCATGACTGAATAACCGGATTGTTGGCGGTCAACTCAACCAGACCGGCGTAATCTATCACCTCGATGCCTTTTACTAGCTCATTAGGGATGATTCCGCGCACGGTAATATCATCTAACAATACACAAAGACGGTTGCCGGCTAGCTGTTGCGTTAATAGGCTGCTGATGTCGCTATTTTGTAAGGTCCGCAAGACTGCGTTGTCAAGAAACACTGCAACATCCCCTGTATCAATGCGTTTTAGAATGGCGGCTTCAATCGATGGTTGAAAAATAAGGTGCAGCACTAAGAATTGTCAGTTAATTTGAGGCCGATAATCCCAGCAATTACCAGCGTAATTGATAATAGTCGATACAGCTCGGCGGATTCTTTAAAAAGGATAATACCCAAGATAGCTACTCCGACTGCTCCCATGCCCGTCCAAACGGCATATGCGGTTCCCAGCGGTAAAGTTTTAATTGCCAGCATTAGTAAATAAAAACTACAACCTCCGGACACCATCGTTATGATGCTCGGCCACAGCTTGGTAAAGCCTTGATTGTATTTTAGACTTAAAGCGAATACTATTTCCGAAACTCCGGCGGAAAACAAAAGCAACCACGCCACACGACACCCCTATTTGTACTTGAATAGTAAATATTTTACAATATATTGGACTTAGCAGTATTTAAAAACATTTTGGATGAACCAATCCACATAAACCTCAAAAAATAAACGATAAGCTGAGGATTCAACTGAATACACCGGCTTTGCATAATTCATTGAGCTTGATAGGCTGAAAGGTTGACAAGGGGTTTACAGAAACGGTGAGTTTTTATGTATGCGTAATGATTTGCGCTTAATGCAAAATAATTACTAACTAATTAACACATATAAATGAACGACATATCTTCTTTTGCGATCCAAAATACAAAGCAAATAATCAGCCATTTATCATTGATGGTGAAAAATAAATGCCTGCTTAGTGCTCGTTTTGGGACAAATAATGAATCCTATATCACCGCATTGCTTGGTATCGATGAAAAAAATAACACACTGATTTTAGATTACGGTCCCAAGGAAGATTTAAATCAACGCATACTTAATGCCGGTAAAATCTCGTTTGATGCCGATTATACCGGCATTAAAGTTTCTTTCGTGGGTACGGGGCTAAAAAAAATCACCCATAAAGGGGAGCCTGCATTCAGTATGCCTATCCCTAAATCGCTCTTTTGGATGCAGCGTAGAGAGTATTTTAGGGTAAAATCGCCGCTTTCGAAATCCAGTTATTGCCAGTTGCTAATGGAAGGCAATAAACCCGTCAACCTTAAATTGTACGATATCAGTCTTACTGGTTTCGCAATGCTTAATGTTTCCAAAGAAGTTTCGGAACTGATGATACCTGGCGAAATAATTACGCAAGGCAAGCTCGTACTTGCTGATGCGGGTGAGGGTCTGGTTTCTTTTGAGGTCTGCGCTAAATACATAATCAACCCTGACAAATTACAGAAGATTCAAAAAATAGGTTGTAGGTTTGTCAAGTTAACACGACCGGTTGAAGAAGTTATTCAGCGATATATGCAGCAGATTCAACGGGAAGACTTACAGAAAGAGTAATGAGCAATAAGAACCGTACTAACATTCACCGAGAGTGAAAATTAATTTTTTTCACAATGCAAGATATTTACGGCTACACGTTACTTCGTCCTGTAGCCGGCAAAAACCACATGGCCATTACTAATGAGCGAAGCCTCCTCTTTTTCAATCTACAATCCAAGGCAAATAATCCATAATTTATCTGTATTGATTAAGAACAAATGCTTGGTGAGCGTTCGTTTTGGCGAAGGCCAAGCATTTTTTCTTACCGCAATACTCGAGATTGATGAAGCAAATAATGCCCTGATTTTCGATTACGGCCCTAAAGAAGAATTAAATCAACAGCTTATCAAGGCTGCCCGAATTGTTTTCGAAGCCGATTTTGCTGGCATTAAGTGCTCTTTTAGAGGAAGCAAGCTGGAGCCTATCCTTTATAAGGGGGACCCGGCTTTTGCTATGCCAATTCCTGAATCAATCTTTTGGATGCAGCGCAGAGAGTTCTTTCGGATAAAGTCGCCGCGTTCAAAAGGCAGCTATTGCCAGTTGGCATTGGACGAGCAAAAAACCGTTAATTTAATATTGTACGATATCAGTCTGACGGGGTTTTCCCTCCTTAATACGTCCGCTGAAATATCCGATTTGATGCTCCCCGGCACACAATTTGAACAGTGCAAGCTTGTACTTTCGGAAACAGGTGAGGATGCTATCTCATTTAAGGTCTGCTCTAAGCTCATCATTAACCCCGAGAAAATCGATTCACTCAAAATTCAAAAAATAGGCTGTGTTTTTACCAAGATAACGCCGGTATTTGAATCAACCGTTCAGCGCTATATCAATCAGCTTCAACGAGAGAGCATACAAAAAAAGAGCGAACGGGCATAAGCTTCCTACAATACAAAATACATTTAAATGGCTATAACCCGTGCATCAGCGTCCATCCGGCGCGACATAATCACCGTTACTCAGCTGAACCGTGAAACCAGCCAATTACTTGCCGAGCACTTCCTGTCGGTGTTGGTGGAGGGTGAAATATCCAACGCAACGCAACCTTCTTCAGGTCATCTTTATTTTTCGCTGAAGGATGCTAATGCTCAGGTCCGTTGCGCCATGTTCCGCACCCAGCTGCGCCGGTTGGCGTTTAAGCCGGAAAACGGCAAACAGGTTGTGGTCAGGGCGCAAGTCAGTCTGTACGAGCCCCGAGGCGACTACCAACTTATTGTCGAACATATTGAGGAAGCCGGTGACGGGGCTTTACGCAGGGCATTTGATGCGTTGAAACTAAAGCTGTCGGAACAAGGTCTGTTCGATGCCGCGCATAAACAACCTCTGCCCACGTTGCCTAGAGCCATTGGCGTGATCACCTCGCCGTCAGGTGCGGCCATCAGAGACATACTGACCGTGTTGCGGCGGCGTTTTGCGGCGATACCTGTGATTGTTTACCCGGTTGCCGTGCAGGGCGATAACGCCAAAATTGAGATTGCCGGGGCGATAGCCACGGCCAACCGGCTTAAGCAATGTGACGTTATTATTGTTGGGCGGGGCGGCGGGTCGCTGGAAGATCTCTGGGCATTCAATGAAGAGCTTGTCGCCAGAGCTATTTATGACAGCGAAATTCCGATCATTTCAGCCGTCGGGCACGAAACCGATTTTACCATTGCCGATTTTGTCGCCGATTTGCGCGCAGCAACGCCTTCGGCGGCCGCAGAACATGTCAGCCCTGATCAGCAGCAATGGTTGTCCCGATTCATTTATCTGGAATCGCGGCTGCAAAAGCAACTGCAACGCAAGTTGAATCAAAAACAGCAAACGCTGGATTGGCTGAGTCAGCGCTTACAACAGCAGCATCCGGGACAGAAACTGGCAAGAAACGCGCAGCGTATGGAGGAGCTGGAGGCTAGGCTTACGCTAGGCATACATACCAAAATCCGCCATATGACGGCCAGTATTGAGGCAAAATCCGCCAAATTATGGCAACATAATCCTGCGGTAATCATCAACAGCCATAAACAACGGCAGGATTTTTTGAGTAAACGCCTGGCTTTCGCTGCCACACATAAGTTGGAGCAGCTTAAGCAGCGCTTATTAAACTCCAGCCAGACTTTGCATGCAGTCAGTCCGCTGGCAACGTTAAACCGGGGTTATGCCATGGCAATTCGGCCGTCTTCCGGGGAAATCATCCGCTCTACCGAGCAGCTTAAACTGGGCGATATTGTGCAAACCCGTCTTGCGCAAGGCCGGTTCACCAGTCAAATTAAAAATATTAATCAAGATTAGCGGTTGGGTTTATAAAAGGCCATTGCTGTATCACTTTATAACGGACGCCACCCGCTTCACTACAGGATTCAACAAGGCAAAAAGCTTCGGCTCGCCAAGCTATAGGTTCAAATTTGATGTCCGGTAAATGGCAGGCATGCCGCGCCAGAGTGATGTGAGGGATATAGGGCCGGCTATCGGTGGGCAGACCGTTGGCGCGAACACGAATGTCTAATTCGGCTGCCAACTTTGCCGCTTCCGGCGCAACTTGCTTGCAGGATAAACATAAAACTCTGGGTTTACTCCAATAACTTAAGCTGTCGAAAGTCAGTGCAAAAGGTTGGGCGCTAATGTCGTTGACGGACTGTTTAATCGATAATTCAGTGGCTGGGTCAACATGGCCTAAAAACACTAACGTTACATGCAGGTTGTGCGGCTGTACCCATTTGAGGTCTTTGGACGGGAGAGATCGTTTTAAACACGTCAGCGTTTGCCGGGTTTCATCGTCAGGCCATAAGGCGAAAAACAATCTTGACGTATCTGGCATAGTTTTAAATTATGGTTATATGAATGAATCCTATCTACGCAATAAACCGATAATTTTACGGCAGCGGGAGAACAGATAAGCCGAAATATACTTTGATGAGTCTGTCACGAAAATCGAAATCCGTCACTGGAATTTTTTTATGAATTCACGAGCAACAATGCTGAGAACGCTTAAAGAGTACCGGTGGCAGAGGAATTATTGGGTGCTTTAACATTAACAGAATAAGTGAGTTGCAATGTTGCATTTAATGCGCATATGTTATATGTTAGGGCTCAAATTTCATGAGCTCTCTGCGTTCATGTTTTTAGATTGATGGGGTGAATAGTTTTAGCGGCTTATAAGATAGGTTAGTCTTGGGGTGTGCTTACGTCATCACATTGCGTGGCCTTTCGAATGTCTGAAATTGTAATGTCAGCAAGGTATCCTGGTTTTTATCTATGTTGAAAGATATCAATTTGTTCTTTCTTTGGATGTGATTGCTGGCTGGTTTTTCTTTTTAAGTATTGAATAGCAGTTTACTAACATGATTGCAGACGTATTGGTTTTTCTGAAAAATCGCCTTAACGCGCATTTTCATTCGCTATCGGGAGCTGGCCTCGCCGATGCGGGCGAAGATAAAGTGGTTTTTGTCGATGGCGACCAAAAACCGGATTCTACGAGTTTTAAGCTCGGCGCAGTATCGTTGCTGTTGTTTAACATTGAACGAGACGTCATTAACCGGCAGGCCGATAATTATGTACGAGTGGCTGATGATGGATCAACGCGTAAAGTGAGTCCTGAGATCAATATCAACCTCCATATCCTGTTCGTAGCCAAATTTAAGGACTATGAACAAAGCCTGCACTACCTTTCTATGATTCTCAGCTATTTTCAAGCTAATCATTATTTGGATCGGCAAAATGCACCCGAGTTAGGCAATCCTATCGATCATCTGGTGTTAGAGCTTAATACCCTCACGACCACGCAACAAAATGAGTTATGGGGGATTTTACGAAGCAGCTATTTGCCCTCGCTGGTTTATAAGGTAAAAGCCCTCACTTTTGTTGACGACGGAGGAATGCCGGCAGCCGATATTAGCGAAATTATCCTTAATCAGGAGCGGTTATGAATTATTCGCCATTAGTCATGATTAAGCTAATGCATTCTTTCTATGACCGTGGCGAATGCCCTGATTTTTCCATTACTGCCGATGCTCAAACCGCAAGTTTACTGAACAATCATCGCTGTGTTGTTAAACCCGATCCTTACGGTTTGACGGTTTATGTACCGCTCGATAACCAACAACCTCTGATTCGTTTTGCTGACAACAGCCAGCTATCTTTCGATCTTAATCTGCAAAACAACGATTTTGCCTTGTATTCCGATCAGCGTCTTGAGCTTTCTAATTCACTGGGTTGGCAAGGGCTTACAGCTAATCCTCAGCAAGGCTTTTTGACTAGGCCTAATGATAACGAGCCGCTGCTTAGTATCGCTATTAAACGCGACTTTAATCAAATTGCGCCCACACTCGGAGCTGATGAAATTCGTTTTTTTGCTAAGCCGGTTTTATGGTTTTACTATGTGGTAACAGATCAAAGCAATAGTGATCAATTTGCGATTGTCGATGTCGGACAAGACATTCAAAAAACGACTTGGCAGCGCTGTGAACAGTTATCTGACGATAGCATCTATACTCAACTCGCCAAGCAGTATCCTTCCATGCCCATTGTTTGTTTTGTATGCGAACAGACTTTAGATTGCCGTGAATCCTGTACTAAGCATTTGCAGCTTAAGCTAGGTGAGCACATCGTTTTTGAACATTTGCCCAGCCCTTGTTATCGGAATTATTTTCATGTCGAGGCCAAGACAGGTTCAAAACCTACAGACGCGATTTATGAAATCGTGAAATATTTTACTAACACAATATTAATCAAGGGGTAAATCCATGGCGACTTCTTACAGTACTCCAGGCGTATACGTTGAAGAAATTTCTACCTTAGCGCCCTCTGTCGCTTCGGTGGCGACTGCAATACCGGCTTTTATCGGCTACACGGAAAAAGGGCCGCTTTTAAAACCTACCCGTATTGACACCATGCTTGATTACGAGAATCTGTTCGGCGGTGCCAATCCGAGCGCTTTTAGCGTGGCGGTTAATAATCCCGGCACTGATTCGCAAAGCATAGGGGCAATTACCCGAACCGATGCCAAGCAAGACCAGTTTTTGATGTATTATGGCCTCAGCTTGTATTTTCAAAACGGCGGCGGCAGTTGCTACATTATCTCAGTCGGTAATTATTCGGCAACGCCCGCTAAAGCTGATTTTATTCCGGCGATTGCGGCTCTTGAGAAGGAGGATGAGCCGACGCTGATAGTATTGATAGATGCTACGCCACTCAAAGCGGCTGATTATTACAGTTTGTGTACGACAGCATTGGCTCAGTGTAAAAAACTGGGTGATAGGTTTTTAATTGTCGATGTCCCTAAAGGCGAAAAGATTGATGACTTTAGAACCGGTATCGGCAGCAATAACCTTAGTTACGCCGCCGTTTATTACCCTTACTTAACGACCACGCTGAATTTTCAGTATAAAGAAACCGACGTCAAGCAAACGGCTGTGGGTAAGAGCTTTCAAATTACCTCTAACACCAACGGGGTTAATGTGATTTACACTGGCGCTGCTACAGATGTGCCAAAAATCAAAATAGCTACCGATGCCGATGTGACTACCGGCAAAGCCGAATTCACTGTTTCTTCAGGCGCCAATAATATCAAAACCTTGGAAATAAAAATTCCTATTGCGGCAGCAGATGTATTGCAACCGACGGGTACGGAAATGGCTGATCTATGGGCGGCCTGGAAAAATGCCAATGCTGCCGGGGGGTTCAATGTGACCATCAACGGAACCGGCGGTGACACAGTTGCCGCAATTACCCTCAAAAATATTGACGCAGTTGCAGCGACTGAACCCACATTATCTGATCTAAAAGGCGCCAATACCGGACTGTATAATCAAATCAAAACCAGCTTGAGCAGTCAGCGCGTAGAACTGCCACCCAGCGCCGCGGTTGCCGGTGTTTACGCCAGTGTTGACCGGGATCGTGGCGTTTGGAAAGCGCCGGCCAATGTCAGCTTAAATTCGGTGATAGGCCCTGTCAGCAAAATTTCCGATGTAGAGCAGGATTCGCTCAATATCGACCCGACTGCCGGTAAATCTATCAACGCTATCCGTACCTTTACCGGTAAGGGAACTTTAGTGTGGGGAGGGCGTACCTTAGCCGGTAACGATAACGAATGGCGTTATGTTTCGGTACGGCGTTTGTTTATTACCATTGAAGAGTCGACACGCAAAGCTTCGGCATTCGCCGTTTTTGAACCGAATGACGCAACGACTTGGCTGAAAGTTAAAGCGATGATCGAAAGCTATCTTTATGGTTTGTGGCAACAAGGCGCTTTGGCCGGTTCCAAACCGGAGTCTGCTTATTTCGTCAGCGTCGGCTTAGGCAAGACCATGACGGCCCAAGATATACTCGAAGGAAAATTGATAGTGACTATTGGCGTGGCAGCTGTCAGACCCGCTGAATTTATCGTCTTGCGTTTCTCGCATAAGTTGCAGGAAGCTTAAAACTGCTCACGTCTTTTGACCTACTACTAACTTCATGGAGTCACTGTTATGGCACTTACCAAAGATGAAATAAAAAAATCCTATCCTTTGCCCGTTTACAACTATAAGGTTGAAATTGCCGGTGTGGCGATCGCCTTTACCGAAGTATCGGGTTTAACCATTGAATACAATACCAGCACCTATATTGAAAGCCAAACTGCAAGCGGCATTGCCGGTACCCGCACTTTATATATGCCCGCGCAACTTAAGCCTGTAAATATTACCTTAAAAAAAGGCATGGTGCGCGTGACCAGTGTTGCCACACTGTATAAATGGATCAGCACTGCGACTATCAATCAGCTGGAAAAGAAGGATATTTATGTCCGCTTATGCGATGAACAAGGTAAAGCCGTTATTAGCTGGAAAGTCATCAATGCATTTCCGACCAAACTCGATGCTCCCAGTTTTGACGCCAAGTCTAACGATGCTGCGATTGAAAGCATGTCGCTAATGGCTGACGGCGTTGTGATTGAGGAAGCTTAAACGCCGATGGCATTAAGCAAAGAGGACATTAAGTCGACGTATCCGTTACCCGCGTACAACTATCGGGTAACGATATTAGATAATGGCGCGGCTAATGTGTTGGGCTTTTCGGAGGTATCCGGTTTGTCGATTGCGTATGAACCGGTGACTTACAAACATGGATTCAGTTTCCTGATGGGCATTCAGATCGTTCCAGGGATGCGTCAGCCGATTAAATTGACTTTAAAAAAAGGCTTGACCCTGAATGGCGATTTTTTGCAAAACTGGCTCAATAGCTGTTACTTAGACCCTTGGTTAATAACCAGCAGGCGCGATGTTATTATTGATCTTTGTGATGAAAAAGGCTTGCCGGTGATTCGCTGGAAAGTGAAACAAGCTTTGCCAACCAAACTTGATGCGCCTACTTTTACCGCAAACAGCAATGAAGTTGCGATCATCAGTATGGAATTAGTCGCTACCGATTTGGAAGCGGATTACCACCCCTCTTAACTTATGTGACGATTATGGATATACCCGGTGATCTTTATCAAGCCGTACACGGCGGGCCGCCATTGGCGTTTCGCTTCGGCGTGTTTTTTCTTGTAGGGGGCGTTGTTCCTAATCCTTTGGACATTCGTTTTAGCAAAGTCTCGGGACTTAACTCTCGAATCGATACGCAAGCCGTCAATGAGGGCGGGCAGAATTTATTCACGCATCATTTGCCGACGCACGTACAGTATGACAATCTGGTTTTAGAGCGGGGTATGGCAATCGGTTCGATATTAGTTGCGGAATTTAATGCCACTATGTCGTTATTTAAATTTAATCCCTGTAATGTACTGGTGACCTTATTCGATGAATCCGGTATACCTGTTAGTGGTTGGTTGTTTATGACGGCATATCCGGTCAAATGGACTGTTTCCGAGTTGTCTGCCGAGTCGAATCAAGTTGTCATTGAAACCATGGAATTAGCCTATCAACGTATGCAAGCAATCAGGTTATAAAGGTATGGCGGTTGAAATTCGTGAACTTGTCATCAGGGCAGTCATTAAAGATGAACAAAACTCATCTGAGGAAACGGGTACTGAAACAGGGGAACATGACATGCAGGGTCGCGACGCGATTATTGAAGCCTGCGTTAAACAAGTGTTAAAAATTCTGAACAGAAAACAAGAGCGATAACATGCCACTAAGCAATCCATTCAAGCTGGAAAAGTTGACCATAACGGCCTACAAGGATGACAAACGAACCGAAAAGGTGGGTGATCCTTTTAAAGCCATGTTCAACCCGGAATCTTTTAGTGAAAAGTATTCTACCAAACTGCTTAAAAAGCCCAGCTTAAATCCTGCCTCGCAGACAGTGACTTTCGGCTATACGCCGCCGCCGCTGTTATCGTTAAAGCTGCTACTTGACGGTACCGGTAGCAATGAGTTGGGCGTGGAAGCCTTGGCCAATGCGCTGACGGGTAACAACTTAAGCGTGGCGGACAGAATTAAGCAGTTTCTTTCCATCGCCTCTGACATAAACGGTAAACTCCATCAGCCGAATTATTTGGACGTGACCTGGGGTAAGCTGACTTTTCCCTGCCGACTTCAAAGCGTTGATATTAACTATACCCTTTTTAACCCTGATGGCACACCGTTACGCGCAGAATTAAACATTTCTTTGCTATTCGACCAGAACGCTAAAAAAAGTCAGTCGATTGCCGGCTTAAGTTCCCCCGACTTAACCCATAGCCGTATAGTCAAGGACGGCGATACGCTGCCTTTATTAAGCAAAGAGATATACGGCACATCAAACCAGTACTTGTGGATAGCGCAACAAAATCAACTGGATGATTTTAGGAATCTAAACCCTGGACAACGCTTGTTTTTTCCGCCTTTAGTGTAAGAACTTGCCGCTATGAACTTTGTTACCGTTACCATACAGAGTGATAGTAAAGACATAGACCCCATTTACGTCTTATTGTCAGTTCACGTAAATATGGAGGTTAATCGGATTCCGTACGCCGAGTTGGTCTATGTTGACGGTGATGCTGCAAGTAGGGAATTTGTGCTCAGCGATACCGATATATTTGAACCGGGCAAAAAAATTACAATCAAGCTGCGCTACGAAGAAGATCCGTCTACAGAAAAAACCGTCTTTACAGGCTTGGTGGCGAGACAGGAGATTAATGCCGAACCGGGTAATTCAACGTTGACCGTGATCATTAAAGATGCCGCGGTTGCCATGACCCAAGGTAAAAATCACCGTGTTTTTGCCGAAATGAGTGATGATGAAGTTATAAAAAAAATAATCGGGCTGCATAAGTTAAAAGCCAAAACAATCGACAGCACTCAGCCTAAACATGCGGAACTTGTGCAATATGCGTGCAGCGATTGGGACTTTGTCTTGGCGAGGGCTGAAAGCAACGGTTTGCTCATTACAATACAGGACGAGTCGATTTCCGCATTATCGATAAAAGCTCCCAGTGCAGCGGCGGTAACCTTGGAGCAGGGCATCGATGAGATTTATAACATCGATATTGAGGCCAATGGCGTAGGCCAGTATAAAAAAGTTTCCGCCTCAGCTTGGGATGTCAAAAATCAGCAAAGTCTAAAGACCGACAAGTCAGATAATCTTAGCTTGACGCCGGGCAATTTAAGCAGTCAAGATCTGGCTGGAAGTTTAGGCGGTGAAGATTATGCGTTAGCGACTTCGGCAGCATTGAGCCAGGCAGAGTTAACCGCCTGGATCACCGGCAAACTGGCTAGAACTCAGTTGAGTTTAATTCGCGGATGTGTGTCTTTACCCGGAAGAACCGATGTAGCGTTATTGGATGCGATAGAAATTAAAGGCCTAGGCAAACGTTTTGATGGCAAAGCGATCGTTACCGGTATCGGCCATCGTGTTACTCCGGGGTCCTGGATTACCGATATACAGCTCGGTCTTGCCGATCAATGGCTGTTAAACAGCGATGAGGCTAATGGTCTGCCTGCCTCGGGTTTGCTGCCCGGTATTTCAGGGCTGCATATCGGACAGGTGTTAGATCTTAGCGAGGATCCCGACAAGGAATTGAAAGTAAAGATTAAATGGCCGACGTTACCGGATGATGGCAACACCTTGTGGGCACGTCTTGCCTCGCCGGATGCAGGCAAAGATCGCGGTTTTTTTTTCCGGCCGGAAGTTGGCGATGAAGTGGTCATGGGGTTTGTTAACGGCGACCCGCGTCAAGCCATTATTTTAGGTTCTTTGTATGGATCAAAAAACAGTACGCCAACGCGTTTTGGTCAGCCGGATGATAAAAACAATGGCCGGGGCATTGTCAGTAAAAAAGGTATGGTCATCGGTTTTGATGATGAGAAAGCGATTGTGTATATCGAAACACCGGGCAAAAATACCATTACCCTTGATGATGACGGAAAAAAAATTGAACTAAAAGATCAGCATGGCAACTGTATAACGATGGATGATAAGGGTATTACTTTAAAAAGTGCCAAAGATTTCAAGCTGGAGGCGAGTGGTGATGTAGAAATTAAAGGCACTAAGGTGGACATTAAATAAACGTGCGGAAGAGGTAGGCACGCCGGATAAAAATTTTAACTAACAAGGTACAACATGGATAAGCAAGCTATTAATCTACAACTTTCCGCTGATGAAATTAACCTGTTACTCGAAGGCCTAGGCAGTATGCCTTTTGTAAAAGTCTACGGTCTGATTGGGAAAATTCAGGAGCAAGCTTCAGGACAGCTTAATAAAACGCCTGAGTCCCCCGTTGCAGGCGGGGAAGAATAATCATGAGCAGAAACGCACAGGCTTCTTTTTTGGGTAAAGGCTGGAGCTTTCCGCCAAGCTTTAGTCAAAATGGACTGGATGTGCATTGCGTATCGGAGCATCAGGATATTCAGCAAAGCCTACAAATTTTATTAAACACCGCTCAGGGTGAGCGCATTATGCGCGAAGATTTTGGCTGCGACTTACAGCGCTTTATGTTTGAAGAAATCAGTCAAAGCCTGGTCAATACCCTGACCCGATTGATTACCGATGCGGTACTGTATTATGAGACGCGCATCGTATTGAATGCTATCAATGTTGATGAGAGCTCCCAGACCCAAGGCTTGTTGATGATTGCTATAGATTACACGGTAAGGAGCACTAACTCCCGCTTTAATCTGGTTTATCCGTTTTATCTGAACGAGGCGAGTTACGCCAATGCTTGATTCTATTCTCTTGGAAGGCGATAAAGCCATTTTTATGCCCAATTTCGGAGCCGCGATAGTCGTCGTTCAACCCGGCGACTTAAAAGCCACCGGACCTGCAACCGTCAAGGGTAAAAAAATCTGTGTAGACGGCGATGAGAAAAAAGTCTCTGTCCCCGGCTGCGCTTATATGACACCGCAATATTGCATTCCCGGCGTCGGTACGTTGGAAATTGATGCGCTAGCCGGGGATCAGAAAGCCGGAAAAACTAAAACCGGCGGTAAGCTGGTGTTACTCAAAGGAGGAACTTTTACCGCCAAGTTTTCCGTTCAAACCCCGGCGCAACAGCCGCCGCCGGGGCCAGGTGGGCCTATTCCCGATAGCACCGCGCAGTATTCAGGTAGCGGTATGTTTCTGACCACCAATCTCACCGTTAAAGGTAGCTGAGTAAATTATCATGACCGAGCCGGTATCCCCTTTTGCTTCTAATCGCGACGGCACTAGCCAAATACAACGTTTATTGCCTGCATTACAAGCAGATTTTGTAGGAATTGACGAGCGCAGTTTACGTGATCAGTTAATGCTTGCTCATGAGTTTGCCAAAGAGCTTCGCTACTTCAATGATGAAAATGTTGCGACCGGTAACTGGCAGGCGTTGTTAAATCCAGAGGCTAAAGACGGTAGTGATTTTGCCGCTTGGTTAGAGCAAATAGAAAACTTTGTTAAACAACCTGAAAACTATGCTGATGAGCGTTTTTACAATCTGCACAGGCCTCATTTTGTTTTATATCTGACATTTTTACAATTGCTGAAAAATACCCAAGGGCAGCTGAATCAACTCACTGCAAGGCATTTGGATTTTTATTACCGCACGGTATTGAACTTCAAAAAAAAACCGCCGCAAGCCGACCGTGTCAATGTGCTGATTGAACCTTCCAGTCAGGTGAGCAAGGTATTATTGCCGATGGGTGCCCTACTGGCTGCTGGGAAAGATAGTCAGGGTAAAGAGCTGGTTTATCGCACCGAATCTGACTTGGTTGTTAATCATGCCAAAATTGCCCGACTCAGTTCTGTTTACGTGAATAAACAAATTATCGGTATTCGGGAAGCGCGTGAGCAGTACACCGGTACTAAAAATGATGCGGTCATGGAAATGTTAAAAGTCGTTCTAGGCGATCCCCTGCCGGGCGATGCATTGCCAATCTACCCGCCTAAGGCCGTAGCCACTTTTGACCTGTTGACGCAACTGTATACACTGGTGAAATTTATCGGGATAGACAGTGGCTTGTTTATGGAAATCGGTGAGCTGCGTAGCTTGATACAACGAAAATATAGTCGAGGTCCTGCGGCGGATGGCGACTGGCAAACCATTAACCGGCTTTTGACGGAAATGGGTAAAATCCGCTCCGGTGATTCGAGTTTTACCTTACCTGCAAAGAATGATTTTAGGGATTTTGATAGTAATATTAAAGCTGCTTTAGGTTTTAGCTCAACAACAGACTATTTTTCCACACTGACGCTGGCAAAGAACTTTACTCAGCTTTATGAGCAGCGCACCAATGATGATGTTAAAAAATTCATGTTCGATAATAAATTGGATGTTGAACTTTTTAACGAAATGATGCTGATTAAAGTCCCGATTGATAATGACTGGCGAGAAATAAACAGGCTTCTGGAAAGAGCGGGACAAAGACAAAGAAAACAGCCCGAATACCAATTGCCGACTACCGAGCCACCCAATTTCGACAGCAACTTTACAGCGGCTCTTGGCGCTCCCGCCTATCCAAAGATTAAAGGCCTCCCGAGCATAGATAGTCTGGACAGTTTTTATCAGGCCTTGTGTGTTATAGAAGAATATTTCTTTATGCCGTTGGAAGATTTTTTGTTGCTGATGGATGCCGCAACAGCCGCCAATGCAGCTAATTTCCTATGGGCCATTGTGTATGACAATTGCGCCAAGGCTTACCGGAAAAAAGTCACAGCCACGCATAAGAGGCAATTAAATAACTTACGTTCGGCTTCTGAATCTGGGCAAACAGAAGAAGATCGGATATTAGCTTTCCAATCGGTAATGCAACTGGTATTGGGCGTTCCTGCTACCGACAACAGTGATTTATTGAATCGCGTCAAGGCGTATTTGCCCTTAGCAACCAATTTATCCTTGCCTGAACAGGAACAAGCCGATAAGGAGGTAAAGTTACTTGATTTTGCTGCGGCAGGTGCCGAGCTAACAGCCGGTGACTGGGAGAGTGTCGTCAATACCTTGGAAAAGGCTTGGCGTAATCGTCTCCCGACACCGGTTGCGCAAAAAGTCACTTGGCTAAGCTTAAATGCCAGGGCGGACACCTCGACAGCAAAAGTTTCAAGTAGTAGCGATTCCAGTTACTGGTACACTTTTGGTCAGCGGCAGGCTCTTGTCGACACCGAGCAAAGCCTGCCGCCGGTCGGCAACATCGGTTTCGCCATCAGTTCGCCGATGCTGTGCTTGGCCCAGGGAAAAAGAGTTTTGACGCTGACTTTAGTATTTAAGCAGGAACAATTTAATACTGAAAAAATCAACGCCGCGTTAAGCAAAAATCCATTCCTTATCGAATTGAGTTCGGCAAAGGGCTGGGTAACGGCAGATAGTATGAATGTGAAAGCGGGCGATTATCCAGTCAAGCCACCCGCCGAAGCTTTAAAAAGTATTAGCTGGACACTAACGTTTGAAAAAAGTGCGGAACCAATAACCGCTTTACCTGACTCTGATGCCACGTACATTAAAACTTCCTGGCCGGTACTTAGGTTAATGTTGCAGCCTTGCTGGGATGATGTAGGTAAACGCTATGTGACTGACTACCCTTTGTTTCAAGATTTGTCGCTGGAAAAAGCATTGCTTGATGTCTCAGTGGAAGGTTTGGCGGATTTCAAACTGCAAAACGATGACTACACGCTAACGCCTAGCAAACCCTTTGAAGTATTCGGCAGTAGCCCTGCCATTGGCGCCAGATTGAATTTCGGCTATTCCGAGTTAATGCAAAAAAAGCTTACTGGCCTTAATCTTAATCTGCAATGGATGAATGTGCCTGCCGCTAAGATGGATGAGTACTACGCAAATTACGGTACGGTAAGTGTCACAAGCAAGACTGACGCGCAGGGTGTTAAAACGAACGTTACTAGCTTTATCCCCACTATAGCGGACAACACCGTCTTTAAATGTAAAATCGGCATGGTCGATCAACGCCTTGAATTGCCGTTAGACGATTCGGCGGCTTTGTTGCCCTTATTTAATAAAAACGATGCCAAAGCCTCCACTAGCTTGGCGATTGCCAATATTCCCGTGCGCATTCAAGCAAATAGAGCGGGCTACCGTTATGAACGCTTGTTTGCCGAAGCTAATGACGATGATGTAACCCATTGGTCGCGTTACTGGTTCTTAGAATTGGCGGGACGTGATTTTCAACACAGCGCATACCCTGGCATTGCCTCAGCCAAGTCCGTAGACTTGGCGGCAGCTATTGTTAATGCTAAAGAGACTCCTGTTAATGCCAATGACTATAAAGTCAACCCA
Organism: Methylobacter sp. Wu8; assembly: GCF_036440755.1. NCBI lineage: Bacteria > Pseudomonadati > Pseudomonadota > Gammaproteobacteria > Methylococcales > Methylococcaceae > Methylobacter > Methylobacter sp. Wu8. Next base: position 29,647 of record NZ_JAZGVT010000044.1, read on the forward strand.
CCCTATACGCCGAAGCTTAAAAGTCTTAGCATTGATTACAGCGCGGCAATAGAAATAAACCTGGCTGCGGTGCAAAGTGATGATGCCGACCAGCTTTACCACCTGCATCCTTTTGGTCATGCGCCAATACAAATCGATAGCCAAAGCGGCGGTTATAGCTTGTTGCCCGCTTATCACAACGAAGGCGAGTTATATATCGGTTTAAGTGGTATGCACGCCCCGCAAACCTTATCGATGTTGCTGCAAATGGCTGAAGGCACTGCTAACCCCGATCTAGCGGTGGCCAAAGTGCAATGGAGCGTATTAAGCGATAACCGTTGGAATAGCCTTGACAAAGGACAATTGCAGGCCGATGCCAGTGATGGCTTATTGCAATCCGGCATCGTTTCATTACAGTTGGAAGCAGTGAAACCGAGTACTTTGTTGCCCCCCGACTTGTTTTGGCTTCGGGTTGCGATTAGCGAGGGTTGCGATAGCGTTTGTGACACTATTGGCGTTTACTCTCAGGCGGTGGCGGCAAGTTTTATCGATCAAAATAATAGCGAGGATCATCTAAATCAGCCGCTGCCGGCCAATTCGCTCAAAGGATTGGTAGAACCCGTTGCCGGCATTGCTGGAATTAAGCAGCCGTTTACCTCGTTCGGAGCTAAGCCCAGTGAGCTGGATAGCCATTTTAATACTCGCGTCAGCGAACGTTTACGGCACAAACAGCGTGCTGTCGGTCTTTGGGACTATGAACGATTGGTTCTGGAACAATTTCCCGAGCTTTACAAAGCCAAATGTATTCCGGCTCAATCTTTGGAAAATTTAGGGCAAGTCACCGTGGTGGTGATTCCCGATGTGCGCAATCGGCTACCGTTCAACCCTTTTACACCTAAGGCTCCCGCCAGTTTACTCAATGACATTGGCGACTTTTTAAACACCCACGCTCCTATGGGGGCGCATATTGTAGTTAAAAACGCCTGTTATCTCCCGGTAAAGCTGCGCTTTGCGGTGCGTTTTCAGCCAGATGTCGATACTGGTTTTTATACACAAAAGCTTAACGAAGACGTGAATCATTTTTTATCACCCTGGGCGTATGAACAAGGGAAAGACGTGGTTATCGGCGGAAGAATATACGCCAATGCCATCATCGATTTTATCGAAAGATGCGCTTATGTCGATTACGTCGAGCACTTTAAGATGTTTTTGGGGGCTGAAAACGGCCTTGATTATCAATTGATAATCAAACCCCCTTTAACATCCAGTAGCGAGGGTTACTTTGTCGAAGCCCCTCGTCCAGATGCCGTGCTGATTGCGGCCCGAGAACATGATATTGATTTAATCACAGACCTTAACGTCGACGGACAAACATTTAAAGGTATTAATTATATGAAGCTGGAACTTGATTTTGTGGTCAGCTGATTAACCTAATTGTAAAAAACATTGCATTCAATATAAGAGATCATCATGGATATTAACAAAAAAAACCGTTCCGATCTAAAATCCTATTTCGTCAAAAACAGTGTTCCGACGGAAAGCAATTTTGCCGATCTTATTGACGCGGGGTTTAACCAAAAAGACGACGGCATCGTTAAACTGCCGGGCGACCCGTTAAGTATTGAGGCCGCCGGTGATGTGGCCGGATTGCTCAAAGTCATCAATTTGTACGCAAAATTTCAAGACAACAACCCGGCTTGGTCGCTACAACTGAATCCACGCACCGACCCTAACGCAGCGGCTACAGCTAAAGCCGGTCTTGGTGTGGTCGACGGCAGCGGTGCGACGCGTTTGTTTATTGATAAGGCAACCGGCAACCTGGGTATAGGTACTCTCGCCCCCCCAGCAGGATTAACGGTCATCGGCACAGCCAATATTAGCAATGGTAATGGTTGGGCCAATGCCAATGGCAAGATGGCGAGCGGTTCACTTACAATAGGCGGCATCACTGCCAATTATGGCGGGGGGAGTAACTGGACAGCTAATACTGCCGCATTATTGCTGGAAACACTGGCCAATACCGAAATCGCAGTAAATGATGCGAATACGCGTGTCGCCAGTTTAATGTATTACGAAGGCGATGCGGCTAATCGCATTACGATTGGACGCGATATGGGCTGGGGCGTTACGCCCGTCACTATCGCCAATAACCTCATTGTCAAGGGCGTAATGACGCCTAGCGCGGGAGCCACCGAAACTAACGGTATCCTGTTTCCAAAAGACCCAGGTGGCGGCGGTGGCGATGCGGCTTGGTTGCGTTACTATGCCCGAGCCGGCGAGTCCATGACGCTGGAGCTGGGTATTAATAACGATCCCGATGATCATATTGCCCTAATGCCTTCCGGCAATGTTGGCATAGGAGTCAACAATCCCGGTTATTCTTTAGACGTAAGAGCATCGAGAGGAATAAAATTGGGCTTGGAAGGCAACGGTGGCGGGCAATTAATTTTAGCCAACAACAAGGATGACAATAGAATATATTTAGAAGCTTTCAGCAAAGACGGTGCGGGCTCCGCCGCTGAATTATTGTTAACCGGTAAAAACGCAGCGAGCGTTCCCAAGTTAAGCTTTGTGGCGGATGTCACTAACATCACCGGTAATGCCGGGATTGGCCTAACAATCACCCCCATTGCCAAACTCGATATTGCTCAAGCTGCGCGTAGCGGCGCACATCCAGCGGCAGTTAAAGGACTCTATATTACCGGAGATTTCGGGCCTGATGCGGACGGCATTGAGTTTCGCCACAGCAATGCCACCCAAGGCATCGGCTTTGGATATAACACAATCTATGCCTCAGGCAGTAACGCCGATCAGCATTTACAACTGAAACCCAAGGGCGCGGGGGTGATGCGCGTTTTAGGCGCCGCCAATATTTCCAACGGTAACGACTATGCAAACGACAACAAATTTATGAGCAGCGGTTCGCTGACTATAGGCGGCACCAATGCCAATTACGGCGGCGGTAAGGGTTGGAATGCCAGCACCGCAGGCTTGTTATTTGAAACGCTGGCGAATACCGAAATTGCCGTGCATGATTCCGGTAATCGGGTGGCCAGCCTGATGTACTTTGAAGGTGATGCAACTAACCGCATTACTATCGGACGGGATATGGGCTGGGGCGTTAGTCCCGTTAATATCGCCGGCAACATCACTTTAGACGGCAATGTCGCCTTAGGCGGCTTTACCGGCGCCGACGCAGACGAGTGGCCGAAAGTCACTTGGTATCGGGATACTCCTAATAATTGGGATGAAGGGCTTATTAAACACGCCTCTAATAGGGGGTTTTTTGGACGTACCGGTTTTGGTATTCATTTACATTCAAGCCGCGATTGGACATTTTTCTCAACCGGCTGGACTCCCTTATTGGGTATCGAGGGCGGGACTGGCAATACCAAAATTAAAGGCATGTTAACAGTCGGTGTTCTGCGACTAGGGGATAAATGGCGGCTTTCAGCTGTAGGCGACCATGATGGCAACGATGACTGGTTGCGTTTGATGAAAGCGGATAACTCCGGTTATTACGGCGGCTTTGCTGCGGGTAGGCTGTGGACTGCTGTTGGTGCACTTAGTGGATCTGATAAGCGGTTAAAAAAGGATATTAATCCATTGGAAAGTTCGCTAAGTAAGCTTTCATTGTTGCAAGGCGTCTCTTTTAAATGGAGGGACTTGAAAGTGGAGGGCACGCAGATCGGCCTTATCGCTCAGGAGGTTGAGACTGTATTCCCTGAATTAGTGGAAACAGGGCCCGATGGCATGATGGGCGTCAATTATACCGGCCTTGTTGCCGTTCTTATCGAAGCGCTCAAAGAACAGCAAAATCAGATTCAGCAACTTTTTGCGGCGGTTAAAAGCTAACCTTGCAGCCGTGTAAGATACGCACAACGTACCTTTAAACTGAACTAATCGTATCGTAAGCCGTGGTAAATCTTATGTTAACCAACTTTTCACCGACTGATACAACACCTGTGCCGACCCTTGACTACGAAAATTTGCGCAAGGAGGGGATTGCTTGGCTGGAAAAGCTTGCCGGTCCCGAGTGGACTGATTTTAATGCCCATGACCCTGGCATTACTATTTTGGAGCAAGTTTGTTACGCACTCACCGACCTTTCTTATCGAATTAACTATGACATGGAGGATTTGTTAAGTCGGGAGGGCGAGGATACTTACGACAGTTTATACAGTCCGCAGCAAATATTGACTTCGAAGCCGGTTACTTTATTGGATTTGCGTAAACTGGTCATTGATGTGGAAGGCGTTAAAAATGCCTGGATTGAACCGGTTTGCGACCCCACGCCGCCTTTGTATTACAGAGAAAAGCAAGCTTCTGAGGCTGGCGAGAAAGTGATTGGTTTAAAGCTTGACGAGGGTGCCAGTCCTTTAGCTTTGCATGGAGTTTACCGGGTTTTGATAGAAAAATCCGAAGCAGAAGCACTCAACAAGGTCGGGGGAGCGATTGTTCGCGATGTTGCCGAACGTTTGCACGCCCAACGCAGTTTGACGATAGATTTTGAATCCATACAAGTCCTAGACGACCAGAATGTTCAATTGCAAACCAGTATCGAAATTGATACGCAGGCTGACCCGGAAGAAGTCTACCTTGGTATCCTAGGAAAAATTGCTGCTTATCTGTCGCCAAGTCCATGCTTTTATAGCCTCGAAGAATGTTTAGCTCAAGGTAAGCCGATTGAGGAGATTTTTGACGGCCCGTTGTTGGATCACGGCTTTATTGACAGTCAGGAGCTTATCGGTCTAAAACGCAAAAAAAATCTCTATGCTTCGGATTTGATCCGGGAAATCATGGATGTTACTGGCGTGCGTATGGTTGAATATGTGGTCTTTAAAAGCGGAGATAAGCTGAATGATGCAACTTTTGTGCTGGATAGCGCTAAAACCCCAAAGCTGGATATTGATAACAGCAAAGTGACTCTGAAAAAAAGGCAATTGCCGATTCAGTTGAATAGTGAAACTCTGGTTAAGCGCTACTTTAGCAATCAACAAAACGCGTTACAGCGTAAGCTTGTCAGTTCAGGCCTACCGCGACCCAAAGGGCGTGATCGACACATCGAGCGTTATTATTCGCTGTTGCTCCAATTCCCTAAAGTCTATGGAATTGGCGCAGCAGGTTTGCCAAGCACCGCAAGTGAGCAGCGCAGAGCGCAGGCCAAACAGCTTAAGGCTTATTTGCTATTGTTCGAGCAACTGCTTGCTAATAGCTTTAGCCAATTAGCTCATGTAAAAGACTTATTTTCATTTCGGGTTGAACAACCGGCCAGTTATTTTGTCGCCAGTTTGGATGATGACAATGTAGGCGGTTTGTGGGTAGACCCAAATAACAAATCTCGCGGAGACAGCCTGCAAAAAATTTTCGCCGCTAATTTGGTGGACGATACGGCAGCCCAAGCTGACGATTGGCCGAGGAAAACTCGTTTTATCGACCATTTGTTGGCGCGTTTTGCAGAACAATTTACCGATTACAGCAGTTTTTTTATTTCTGGCGCCGGCCAGCAAGAGCCGCTTAGCCCGGAAGAACGTCTTAACGAACAGGAGGGTTTTAGGACACAAGTACAGCTTAATAAGCTAGCGCTACTCCGCCGATATAATCAAATCAGCAGCAAGGGTACCGGTTTTAATGTATTGGCGCCCTACGGCGCGGATAATCGTTCAAACTTAGAGCAAAATTTGCGGCTTAAATTGGGTATTTTAGAGGACGGTAATGAGAAATTGTTCGTCGTCGAGCATGCCTTATTGCGCCCCATGACCGGAGACATCCCGCAACAGAGCTCCCTCCTTAGCAACGCCCGCTCTAGCGATCCTTATTCGCTGCAACTGAGCGTGGTTCTTTTTGCGGCCGATTTTCGTAGCGCTGATTTTAAACACTTGGTTGAGCAAATTGTGCGGGATGAGACGCCGGCCCATTTGATTGTTTATATCCGCATGGATCTGAAGGATGCGGCCTATTTCGATGCGACCTATAAACATTGGCAACAGACACACTTGGCTTATCGAATACTCAGCGATCAAGGCATTTTAAACGGCTCGATAGCGCAGTCAGCCGCCATTTCTTTGCGTGATGCGCGGGATCGGCTGATCGACCTGTTGGGCATAGCTACGACCTATCCTTTACGCGATTTGGCTATTGCCGACGTCAGCACAGTCGCCTACAACATGAGGGCCAGAATCGTTATTAGTAATAGTCAGCAAGGCGTTAGCTATTGTTTGTGCGATGACAAGCAGCAAGCCATAGCCTCAGACGCTAAACAGCCGGATATGAAGTTGCTGGCTGATGGCAATGGCGGCGATGTGGAACTGGTTACTCCAGTCATTATTAATGATCGCAGTTTTAGCATTAAAGCAACTAAACTAAACAGCGGCTTATTTAACTTTTTGCTGAAAACGCCAATCGTTAAAGTTGGGCTGGATGTGACCCTAGTTGCGAGCATTCAAAGTGGAGAGTTGCTGGTAGCCAGCGATACCCCAGCTGCAAACGCGGCCAGGATTGTTAATTACGGGGTAAAAATTCAAGTCGCTGTTGAAAAGGCGCAAGAAGGCGTTGATTACCAACTGCGCACCATGAATGACGCCGAATTGTCGGACAGTGTGCGCGGTAACGGCGGTACCATATTGCTGGAAACGACGGCAGTAGTCACTGAAGACATCGATATTCGCATTCGCGCCACGAAAACTTTTGAGAAGTCGGAAAAGAAAGCGACTCAAACCGATTTCCTTACTACGATATTACCGCTCAAAGTAAGAGCCAATCCGGCTGTCGGCGTTTTGGTGGCTAAGCCCATCATCGATTATTCCGGCACGGCGAGCATTAAAATTCAAGGCTCACAAGCCAGTACCCGTTATCAGGTGCTAACCCGCAGCATTGCCGATCATGAATTTATTCGTGGCGCAGTAGCCGGGCCTGTACTCAGTATTGCCGTACCCAAGCAGCCAACTGTGGTATTGCCTATACCCTCAATGACTGGTTTTGCAGTTGCAACGGACGCCGTTCAAGGCAAGGGCGGAGATTTAGTGTTAACTTCTCCCAATCTGACGGTAGACAATTTTATCGCACTTCAAGCCGCTAAAACTCATCTGGACAATAATGGCGCTCAGGTAACTTCAACCGTGAATGTGTCCCAAATGGCCGCTGTTTTAGTGCGCCCTGATGCCAACCCGGCATTGCAGTTTAAAGCAAGTGTCGCCGATTCCTTGTTGCAGGCTCCGATTCAAGTCAGTGGAGGGCAGGCAGGCGTATTTTATGAGTTCACGACCCTCGGAGATGGTAAAGTTCAAGGATTGCCGGTTTACTTCCATCAATTAGACCGTGCCGATAACACGCAAAATAAAGGCTTAGGACAGCTGCAAATCGGTGTCGATATGGTTATCTCGCCTGCGTTGTTGCCGGAAAGAGTAAAAGCTAATCCGAATTTGGCCGGTTTACCGCCCGAGCAGCCTGAACTTAGCGCCGATGCCGGCATAAAAAGCGATGCGGAATTAGCCATTCGCGCCATCAAGGCCCAAACCCGCGTTGAGGTTGTTTTTAAACGTTCAGTGAGCAAGTTACTGGCTTAATTAACTCGCTTATGGACACACAGCGTCATGTCATCAAACGGCAGATCGTAGAAATAACACTGGCAAAACAAGAAAATGCATGGCAAATACAACAAACGTTGAGCCGCATTTTTCAGCAACAGTTGCCGCTGCTCGATCGTTGCCTATCCGAGGCCAGCAGCTCCGATTGCCTGCACCGGATCGAGCGTCTGGAGCTGAATTTGGGGGAGCTTGACGGCAATCGTTTAGAAGCCGAATTATCGGAAAAAATTGAAGCGGCCTTGCGACTAGCTCTCAGTGAGCAGATAGCTCCGTCAGAATCTGTGCCGGTAGTCGCTAAGCAACAAATCGATCCAGTGTCGGCGCACTTGGAGTTGCTTGATCTTTTTATCCGCGAAGGTTATCTGCCGTGGTGGGCCGAAATCAGTCAACGCCAATTACCCGAAAAAAGTTTCGCAGTTCTTATAGAGACTGCCCCCCATGCTTTAAAACGCTTATTGCCCAAACTTATTCAGGAGCCGCGTAGCCGGCAACGTTTAGTCGGCTATTTTGACGATAACAACTTAGTCGTCATGACGGCTTTACTCTGTTCCGTTCCCCAAACGTTGGTTGCTTCGCTGCTGCAAACCTTGCTGGTCGTGCAGGCACAATTCCAGCAATCGAGCCGGGTTTCTAGGCTGTATTTAAGAGCCTCGCTCTGGCAAAGTCTTCTGCAAGTGGCTATAACAGGCGATCCGCTTATTTCCCAGCATGCCGAATTTTTAACAGCCGTCATTGCGCGTTGGGCCAGATTACAAGGCTTGTCTCACCAGATATTAGTCAACTGTGTGCAGCAACTGGCATCAAGCCAAAATGTGACGAATAACGAATGGCGTCCAGCTGCTCTATCGGCATCGATAGAGCAGGTAGCGTCTCTTATTGCCGAAGAGGCGACCGGCAACAGCTCTTTAATGTTGCATCCCGCGCCGAGCGACCCATTAATTGCCGCTTCTAAGACTCAGGTTAAAGAGCCACTAGGTTACAGGCATCGGTTAAAAAAAATCGGCGGCGATGCTAACTATGCGCAACAGAATACCAATGAGCCGACATTGGCAAGCAGTGCAACACAACAAGTTACAGAAAAAAGCGGCTTTTCAGAAGAGTGGGTAAAGAATGATACGGCCTATGATAACGTGGATTACCAACGTGGGTTGACCTCGATTGGCAACAGGTATCCTCTGCTTAAAAAAATGGGCGGCGACTATGCAATACAGGCGCAAAAGACTGTTCGCTCGTCATTAACAACAAAGCCATTCGCACATGAATTCGCTCAGTCGCCGGTAGCCAAAACGCCGTCAGCAAAAAACGGCAGCGTTCTTGAAGGCGAGGTAAACGCCGATACGACAGAGGATAGCGTAGTGTATCGGCACCGGTTGGCATCTACTGCAATCAGCAACAGACACTCATTGCTAAAAAAGATCGGCGGCGCGCGACAAGGACAAAAAACCGCAAACGAGACGGCTGCCGAGAATATTGCAATAAAACAATCGGAACACAAAGCAGCTCGCCTCGAAGAACAGGCGGACATTGAGACAATAGGCAGTAGGCAGGCCTTTAGCGATACCGATGCGCTTTATATTAATAATGCAGGGCTTTGTCTCTTATGGCCGTATCTTGCGTCCTTTTTCGAACGCTTGGAGCTGGTGCGGAATGGCCGGTTTCATGATCAAGCGGCAAAGCAATACGCAGTCAGGCTTTTACATTACTTGGCCGCCGAGGACTTGGAACCGCCTGAATATTTGCTGCCGTTCAATAAGCTGTTGTGTGCGATGGAAATCGATGAAGTATTCGACTCTGATAGTCCCTTAACAACTGCACACATCGAAGCCTGCGACGAATTGCTGGCGGCGGTGATCGACAACGCCCCGATACTCAACACTATGTCGGTTAACGGTTTTCGCGGCAGCTTTTTATTGCGCGAAGGCAGTCTCAGCGCCAGCGAAGGCAGCTGGTTGCTGCGCGTTGAACGAAAAACCTATGATGTAGTATTAGAGCGTTTTCCCTGGTCATGGCAATGGTTCAAATTGCCCTGGATGGAACATCCTTTTCGCGTGGAATGGTAATGCAGCTAACAATCAATGCCGATGATTTAAACAGCGAGATGGCCTGGTTAAACCAGGTGATTGATACCCGCTTTAAACTGTTTTTTGTCCAGGAATGCGTCTATCAAAGCGTGCAGGAAATTCAGCCGCCGACGTTAAAAAATTCCAGCTACGCCCAATGCATTGAGCGTAATAAATTCGGCTTTGCCGAACGCATCACCTTGGCGCTGGCGTTGGCTCCCGTGCTTAATCCTGAACTGCTGGATGTGTTTTTTCTCAAAAACCAACTGTTCGATCGCCGCTTCAGTGAATTTGGCGGGCACAACGGAAGCGGCAGCGGCTTTATACCGACCGTGCAAACCCTGCTATTTGTTCTTGCCGACAACAGCCTTGCGCAGCGCTTGGCACTACACGATCTGTTTGAGCGGGATCATGCTTTTATTCGGCAACACATGCTGCACCTTCAGAGACTGGATAACGAACCGCTATTACACAGCCCGCTAAGGCTTAGCGAGGAGTATCAGGCTTTGCTGACCACTGGGCAACACTATAGACCCAGCTTCGGCAGCCAATTTCCGGCTCAGCTTATTGAAACCGGACTCGGCTTTGATGATTTGGTGCTGCATCCCGGTACGCACAAACAGGTCCAGGAAATTCAGACCTGGATAGCGCACGGCCCCACCCTGATGCAGGATTGGGGCATGAAGCACAAATTGCGTCCCGGTTATCGCAGCCTGTTTTACGGCCCGCCCGGAACCGGCAAAACCATGACCGCCTGCATATTAGGCAAAGTGACCGGGCGCGATGTGTACAAGGTGGATTTATCATTGGTGGTATCCAAATACATCGGCGAAACCGAAAAAAATCTCGGCAAAGTCTTTGACGAGGCCGAACACCGCGACTGGATTTTATTTTTTGATGAGGCCGACGCCTTGTTCGGCAAACGCAGCGAAATACAAGACGCGCATGATCGTTATGCGAACCAGGAAACCGCATTTTTGCTGCAACGCCTGGAATGTTTTGACGGCATAGCCATACTGGCATCCAATTTAAAAGATAATCTCGACGAAGCGTTCGCCAGACGTTTTGAATCGATGATTTATTTTCCGTTGCCGCGCCCTGAAGAACGGCTGCGTTTATGGCGGCAGGGTTTTTCCAGCAAGGCCAAATTGGCGGATGATATTGATCTGAATAAAATCGCCAAAGACCATGAATTTGCCGGCGGCGCTATTTTAAATGCGGTTCGTTACGCGTCCCTGCAAGCGCTGGCCCGTAACAGCGATACCATTGTTTTGGAGGAATTGTTGCTGGGTATTCGTAAGGAATATGCCAAAACCGGCAAAAGTGGTTAATAAAGTTTGATGCGTGGCGTAATTATCCTGCCCGGCCGGCGACAGAGTTTTATTGCTTCATATAGACTTCGGTCAACTGTAATTTTTCTATGCTCAAATGAGCATCTATCCATTCTTGATTCAAAATCATATTATCAAAATCGGTCCAAATACGGGTATCCTTAGCGCAACTATACTTACGGCATATCGAGGGGCGGCTCCCATAAACCGAACAATGCTGTTCATTGTTGATATGACAACAGTAGCCATTTGATTGGTGGCGAATATGGTAGGGTTTGCCAAGTTCCCATTTAAGCAGCCCCGATTCAATTTCTTCAACGCTTAATGCAAAAGACAATTTGCAGCACATCCCTTTGCATATAGGCATTCGCTCATTGCAATTGACGGGAACAAAAGCACTCGCATCATTCTCTCCGTCAACTCTTACGGCAACGCCTAAGGAAGCAAATTCCTTTTTCTCAATTATTTCTTCTTTGACCGAGGCGACAACTGCCTGTAATTCATCGGGCAAAATAATGCCTTTTTGTGTCAGGTAATCAATCAGTCCGTATAAAAAAGCGTCGCTTTGATTTTGACGAGTAATTTGTTCGGTCAGTACGGTGTGAGTAAAAAGACTGGCCTTCTCGGTTTGTCGTTCTAATTCTATAAATTCTTTTGATGTGGTCGTTGTGTCCATTGGCTTTATTTGAGCTGTTCTTTGAGGCGTTCTATTTCGGTATCTCTATCAGCATGGTTTTCGTGAAACTGAACCGGAATACCTGCTATTTTGCCGATATAATAAGCGGCAGCGTCCTTTACGCGGTATTTCAGGCTATTGCCGATGGTGGCTTCTTCACTGCCTTCATACAGTAATAAGTCATTATTATTTAATAATCCAATCAAATGCGGTACCACTTTCGTTTCCGTTTCCATAAGGTGAGTTCCCAATGTTCCATAATCAGCAATGTCCGCCTTATCTGCATAATACATGAATCCCCATTGGTTCCCTGATAAGAAATGTCCTTCCTGTTGTCCGGAAATCGCTAATGCCTGCGCATAAATATAAGCCAATGTATCCCCCCAATCAGTGGGGGGATAATCAGCATTTTTAGCGTACAAAACTTCAGAGGCTAACAAACGAATATAAACCTCATATTCAGGATGAAGGACTATCTGCCGCAAAGCCTCTTCATTTTTTCCGTCTTGCCAAACGGCATCAGCCAAACTACGTTCGCCATATTGAAACAGGCCGCTATAACCGGCTTTTTTTAATTGATTTGCAAGACTATCTTTTGTTGAATTTTTATTATCCATGTTCGATTCGTTTATTGTTGAACAACCTGATATTACACAGGGTATAAAAAAGATGACAAAAGCGATTATGGAAACGGCATCCCTCATTGTTTAAGGTCTTTCATCTCTTAAATTTGCCATGTCTGCCGGCATGACGTCTAAAGTGTTTCCTGTGAAAACACCATCCACCACTTTTATTTGCCCATTGGTACTTGGAGGGGTAGCGTTCCGTATTATTTGAACCCTTGTCCCTGCCGGAATTTGAAGAGGCGGTCCGATAAAGCCCGCAGGGTATTGCGCCGTAATAGGTGCGGTAGTTATTTTTACATTCACTATGGGTAAATCAATGGTATCTGCCCCGGTGGAATCTTTGCCTGCATTCCATAGTGAGGCAGCTTTCATAAAACTTGATGAAGGTACGCCTTGCGAAACAACTTGGAGGGGGATAAGGTCTTGCTTGCCAGCTGAATCGGTTTTCCAACCCCATTTTACAGAACCAAAATAAGTCCCTATTTGCGTCCCTTTCAGACCGAGTGCTGTTACTTCAAATATATTTGCGGAACCTTTATCAACGTTCGGCTGCACTGGTTTGTCATACATTTTTGCGTCCTTGTGCTTCAATGCCCCAGCGGACGTATAATGAAAACCCAATTGATAAGTGGCATTGACACCTAAATTAATTGGGTTTGCAGTGGCGTTATTGTCCATCGGCGTGTCTTTTAAAGTACTACCCGCAGCTAAGCTGGTAGAGCCATAGATGGGATTATTTCTTGGTGCTATTCTATCAATATGCGTTCCTTCATCAGTTTCCTTTGTTAATGGGTTGATTACTTGTGCGTTCGCCGAATCAATTCCATGGCTTGCTCTGGTTGCATCGCCTATATACCAGGCAGTATTATTTTTGATCGCACGGGCAGTTTGAGTTAGACCGATCAATTCTGCATCTACATTATCACCTGGAGTGAACTTTAATGCGATTTCAGCTCCCCTCGCCCCCCCTGCGACTCCGGGTACAATCTTTTCATATTTCTCGGTATCCCAGTCACCTCCCCAGGTTTTTAAGAGTTGAATAACGGGTTTTGTAGTTGAACTTATCGAAAGATTGGAGCGCATTTGCAAAGCAGGGGAGCGATAGCCTCCATTTTCAGCATGCGCAGCATTCGATCCCACGGTGTCAGGTTTGGCATCGTGCATCTTTCCTAACATTTGCACGGCCTTCTCTCCCATAACATCCGCCTCATGCTCCAAGCTCCTGTCGTCGTTGACAGGAACTTCACCCTTCATCTGCATTGTCGGTTGAACCCGGCCTTGAGCTTGCTGCACGACATGCCAAGTCTCATGGGGCAGATGGCGTTCCTGCCCAGGCCCGACGTGAATATCGGTTCCTTGGGTATAGGCCAATGCCTGCAACTGGGCAGGTTTTGACGAGTTGTAATGAACCCGCACATCGTTCATCGACAAGCCGGACAGATTTTCGATGCCGACCTTAAGCTTGTCGGGCAGGCCGGTGGGGTTTGATTGTTCTTTTTGGTGGTCGAGAAAATCGATACCGTAGGCAGGCGGGGCTGCGGAAGCGCCGTTACGGTCGGAATCGCTAGTCTGGCGGGAAACCGTGTCGTTGGAACGGCCAGCTTGGGTTTGGACGATTTTTTTTTGCATTGGAATATCTCCAGATGGTGTTTTTTTCTCGCGTTTCAGCGATCCGTTTCGAGGAACGCACGTTCAACCGGCCAAAGCGATATATCCATCGTTTCCGTATCGAGAGATCGCCCGTACCCGGCAAGATCAAAGCAGTCATACCTATAAAAGCAATTTGAGTCTCCCGGCTATCATCAGTTGCCTTGATGAGGCTGGAAGATTTGTTGGCTTGTTTCGGTGTAATGTCCATTATTCCACTCTCTATTCCACAACCGGCATCGCCTATCCATGGGCGAGAGTACTTCGTATAAACCCCATGAAGCTGCGTATCCTCTCTTTCGCTGTTGCCGTGATCTTTCTACGCACGGATGATTCAGCCTGAGTGTCCCGGATAGGAGAATAGCGAAATTGAGGTGTTGACGCAAGAGTGATTTGCGCCGTTAGATTATTGGGCCTTCCATCATTTTTACTGATGGAGTTTACCTTTCAATTCCCGGCGAATCTTGAATTTGGGCTCGTCCTTGTCGTTAGAGAAAAAAATGAAATAAAGGCGCGTCATCTTGCACAAGTTTCTGGAAGGGTATTCCAGCGAATGCCTCCCATACCGCAAACAGGTGGGCTTCGTCTTCGCTCATCGAAAAAATATCAGGGGGGGCATTTTTGGAAACAGAAGATGTCTCCTGATCCACCGGATTACCTTCGTTGCACCAGATTTTTCCGGGTTCGGCAGCCCAACGGCGAATGCGCTTTCCGTCGCTGAACAGGGAAAAGCAATAGGTTCCCGAAACGTCGTCAACAATATAGTTCATGATATCGCTTTCGCTAGAAAGCGGCATCAGTAGTTCGTCCAGCCGTCCCTCAGCGCCGGGCTCATAGGAGCAGTCGTAAGGAAGAAAGTGATGAAGCAACAGGGTGTTGCCATTAACCTGGCCCAAGGCGGTCGCTTGGTTTTCGCGGCTGATGGCGTCGGCAAAGGTAAAGCCTTCCGCAGATTGGCTGTATTTAACGTCCAGCTGTTTCAATAGCTCAGGGTAGGCGGTTTTATAGTTCTTTTTAAATATAATCCCGGCAAATTTCCAGCTCATTGCGATTATCCTTATACTCAATTGAGATTTGATTTTATCATTTAATAATTTCCGATTCCCTGGCCGTTATAAATTT
Organism: Methylobacter sp. Wu8; assembly: GCF_036440755.1. Taxonomy (NCBI): domain Bacteria; kingdom Pseudomonadati; phylum Pseudomonadota; class Gammaproteobacteria; order Methylococcales; family Methylococcaceae; genus Methylobacter; species Methylobacter sp. Wu8. The sequence goes on from NZ_JAZGVT010000044.1 coordinate 44,674, forward strand.
GATCTTTGACGCAGGGTCGGCGAATTTTTTTGCCAGCGCTTCATCGCCGCTGAGCATCACGCTTTTGAATTTGCCGTCCTGCAATAAGGGGTAAATAATGTCTTGGCCTTTAGAGTAAGTGGCGCCGCCGCTCTTGCATTCCAATACAATAATTTCGTTGCCTTTTTCCAGGATGATGTCGGCTTTGGCGAGAGTCGTGCCGTTGCTGATGCCGACTTCGCGGTAAACTTTATAGCCAAGCTCCCGGTATGCTTCGGCGTTTACCCGGGTCCACATTTCCCCGATGATGTTGTTTTTAATCGAAGTCGCTATATTGGAATCATCAATCACTTTCCTGAATACTTTCCACTTGTCTTTGCTGAGTGCGCCTCCCGATACCATGTTTTTTGCCAAGGATTCTCCCTTGCCCAACTGGAATACGGTTTGGTATGCATCCGAGCCGCTCTTGCCTAATGCTTCCGTGACTTTAATCGTGCCGCCTTCCACGGCGACCGTTTCTCCCCAAATCAGTTTCACCATCGCATCGTAACCGGTCGCGGGATCTTTCATCGCCTTGGCTACGTCGGCGGCAAAGGAATCGGCGGCTTGAATGATTTTAACGGCTTCGTCGTAAGAAGTAGAAGGCGCTTTGACGGTTGATAAAATTTCCCGCAATCGGCCCAAGTCGCCTGGCGCTTTACCGCCGCCTGCCTGGGTGACCAGGGCTTTGATTTCGTCAAATTTAAGCGTCGGCATTTTATCGGCTACTTCGTAAAGGCTATTGACAAAACTTTCCGACCAGCGGGCATTCATCAGCGTGTTCAGTTCGCTTAAGCTGAAGCGGCCCAGCAATATATCGGCTTTTTCCAGGCCGCTGTATTTGAATTTCTTTAGCCCTGTGGTGGAGGCGTTGGCAAATCGTTCCGCTTCATCCAATAGATGGCGGGCCGCTCTGAATTCGATGTCGCTACCTTCCGCGAGGCCTTTAATGAGTTTATCGAAATGGGTAAGGGAAACATTTCTTTCAAACTGAAGCACCCGCAGCAGGTCGGTAATGATTTCCGATCCCCCTTTGACAGCGGCCGCTTTGGTCATGATTTTATTGAGTTCCGATACCGGCAAACCAAGATTCAGGATGGCGCGCAAGGCTTCGTCAGAAGCTGTAAAGCCGACCGGTTTTTTAAGCACCGGTAGTTTTATGTCTTTGAGGGCGTCGGCAAAATTGGTCTCCAAGCTGCCAAGAGCCGACTTAAAACCGTCTTCCGAACCGCGATTGGCATAGAGGAATTCACGGATGCGTAGAGCATCGTCTTTCGACTTGCCCGACATAATCAGGGCAACCTGATTAACTTGTTCGGCGGTGACAAAGGTCGGCAGGCAAGGCGACGCGCATTTTTTAAGTACCGCTACAGTCTCAGGGCTTGCCGCAAGCGCTTGACGAAGCTTTTGTCCGGCCGGGGCGAGTAGCGATTGGATAGTTCCTTCATCGGTCATCGGCCCGATGCGGATCAGGTCATCGAGAACATCCGCAGCCGGTTGCTTTCCGGCGTTTGCTTTAAGGATCAGTTCGACGTATTTGTCTTTTCCGGCCAGCTGGGATGCACCTTCCCATAAAGCGCGCCGGGATGCGGGGTTGTCGAGCAGACTCACCACTTTCGAGAAGTCGCTTTGGGTTTCGATCACGCTGCCCAATACCCTGATTTCGCGCAGCATTCTTTGCTGCGCCGAAGACAGCCGGGTTGATTGAGCCAGCACGTCGGAATTAAGCAATACCTCCAGCGCCTTTTTCAGTTCGGGCGAAAGGCCGCCGGTGTGGAATGCGTGGAGCAGGCGGGGCTCTACGGTACGCATGATATAAGTGTTCTTCACCACATTGGATAACGTGGCGAACGACTCGCCAAACATATCCACCAGTTTGGTATCGGTGGCTAATTTGGTGATTTGATTTTCGGCTTCCAGGAAGTTGACGAAACTTTGCGATTTTCCCGCTCCGATGGCTTTGTTCCATGCTTCGAATTGGCCGAGCACAAACGCAGGATCCTGCGTGTCGAGCAGCACTCGTTGAGTGCGCGGGTCCGACAGTAATTCGGTCATCAAGCGCTTGTTAGCACCTAAACCGCCTTCTTTTATCAAGCGCATCAGCTCCGGCAACTCATCGAGTGAGTTTCTTCCCACGCCCGCATAAAATTTGAGGCTGCTTTCGAACATCTCTTTTTCGACCAGCTTGCCTAGGGCCGTAACGGCCTTGACGATTTTTTTGTCCTTAAGCGCTTCGCCCATGACCACGACGGCCATCGGATTGGATTTGAGCGGTTCAAGCAGTTTGATATTTTCGGCAAATTCAGTGGAACTTATTTTTGATAGCGCTTGGTCTATTTCTTCTATCTCCTTGAGTATTGCTTTGCCTTTGCTGGTCGAGCTGCCGCCGGCTTTCAACAGCTCCAGCTCCTTGGCGGCTTTTGCCTCGCTGAGGCCCTTGGTGACGCCTTCAGCCAAATCGATGCCTTTGGCGATGGATTTGAGCAATTTGGCAGCCTGGACGACATCCAGGCCTATGCTGACCAGGCTGACCCAAAACCAGAAATAAGACGGATCGTCCGTACCCAAAGCCAAAACCGGGTCCAGGGCGGTATTGGCCGTTGTTTTTTTGAAAGTAATGTCGCTGTAGGTGCGCGCGGCATCGTAGGCGCCAACGCCTATGCTGGCGGCGAGTGCGAGCCAGCCGGCGGGGCCGGACGCAAGAGCGAGCAAGCCAAGGCTAATGCCGAGCACGGCAAGGCCGACGCTTTCCCAGAAAGCTTTGTTTGCCACGGCCTCTTGCTTGGCTTTGATCAGGGTGGCGGGGACGCCCTCTATGACACCTAATGCATATTGGGCCTTGAGAATGACCACAGGAAGCTCCCAGATCTTTTCGCGATGTTCCGCCAACGCTTTACGGGTGTCTTCAATGTTTTGTTTGATGCCTTTTTCGTCGTCTGTTCCGTTGATAATGGCGAGCAGTAATTTTTGTACCGCATCGTCGGTCATTGCGGCGTCTTTACCGGCGTTCCTGCGCAGTTCAAGCTTGGGGTGCGCAAGGATCGGGAATTTTTTAACCGAGTCCTGAAGGGAGGCGACGACTGTTTTCTCTTTTTCCTGCCACGGTGCAAAATAGGGCGAAGGCTTTTGTTCCTGAGCCTTATACATGGCCGCTGCATTTTCATCATTGTAGTAGCGGGTGGGGTCGGAGGTATCGACATCGATATCGCCATGTGAAGATTGATTTTTTGAGCTGTAATCAGCGCCGCTACTGTAATAACTCTTATCTTTCCCCGCCGTATCTTCCAGGCTTACGGCTTCCCACCATAACTTTTTCGAGTCGTTATATTTATTTGATAAATCGCCGAGCACGGCTTTGATGGCGGCCACTTCTTCCGCTTTGGCATAATGCTGGGCTTCAATATTGGCCTGCATCTCGTTGTCTGACAACATGCGGAATGCAATAAGCACGGCGAATTTTTCGAAATTGCCGATAAAGTCAGTCTGTAACTTTTCATAATCGTCCAGCGTTATACCCAGGCGGTTTAATTCCTCCTGCCGCTGTTCTTTCAACGCTTCCAGGCGGGCTTCATCTTTTCTGACTTCATCCCAGTTTATATCCCGTCCGTGCATGTCCGGGTCGCCTTTTCTTTCTGAGGCGATCACAGACTCCAGGCTCTTAATTTCCTGGTTGAGCGAGTATAGGTTTCCTGTTTTTAGCAGGTCGAGGGTTTGCTTTTCGAGCTTTTCCTGTACAGGCTCGCCCGGTTTGTTGCCTGCGGTTTCGTCTATCTTGCCCATCACGCTTTGATAGGAAGACTTTCTAATGGTGACTTGCATATACCCTACGTCGACATCGGCCTGCGTCGGTTCTTTGTATATTGTCCAGTGCCAACCGGAGCGCGCCAATACGTCTATCTGGTCTTCGGTGACCGGGAACGCTACTTTGAGGGTACGCTTTAATAAGTCCGCTTTGAGGGCGTCTTTAGCTACCAGTAAATCCGAAGCCGACAGGGGGACATGGAATGCAAATGCGGTACCCGCCGAAACCGAAGGCGATTTAAACGCAGGCGCGCCGATGCGTTTATCCAGCAGGCGCAACGTCATTTGCCCGACAATGCCGTCCACATCTTTTCCTTCAAAGCCGGAATCTTTCTGGAACTCTATGACCGCCTGTTTGGTGCCTTTACCAAATACCCCGCTGGGCTCTTTTGCCTGTGTTTTCTTGTCTTGTTTCAGGTCGGCGCCAATGTCGTAGTTCAGCGCCAACAATGCCGCCTGCAACTGTCTTACATAATCGCCGCGGTCATCAAATTGAATATAAAAGCGCTTGTTCCGGTTGACCATTTCCAATTGGCGAACACCGGCGAAATATTCCGATATGAGCGGGGGCGGGGAACTTTCAAATTCATTAAAGTACTGATAAAGGCGTTCCAAAAGTTTAGTGTTAAAGCCATTATGGGCCGCGGGGTCGCTGTGATAATGAATGGCTGTGTCGAGTAATTTGTATAAAACGCTATCGGCGGTGATGACCGGTTCCAATATACCGGCTTCTTTCGCTGTCCATTTGCCCGGAAAAGCCCCTTCCAGCTTTATTTGCAGTTCGTAGACGTGATTGGCGTAAGCAATTGGCGTACTGCCGGGATATACGTCTATTTCCTTGAACAGATTGTAAAATTTATATTGCTCATACCAGGATTTGAGGTTGTCCGATTTGGCTTTGTCGTAATCGATTACGGAGTTCTTCTTGGGTTCGTCAACAGGCGCCCGCTGGATAACTTTTTTCTGCACCCCTTGGTTTTGTTGAACGACGTGAGTGAGTTCATGCGCCAACAGGTGTTTGCCTTCGGACGAAGCAGGATTGTATTTGCCGCTGTTAAAATAAATATCGTTGCCATGAGTGAATGCCTGTGCATTGAGATTTTTGCTCATTTGCACGGCGTTACTGTCGTTATGGATTTTTACCGCGCTAAAATCGGCTCCGATGGATTGTTCCATAAAAGCACGTATGTTTTTGGGGAGATAACTTCCGGCCCCTTTAGATTGACTGAGACTGCTTTCAATGCCTTCGGGGGCTTGCGGTGCATCGCCGCCGAAGGATTTCATGCTGATTTCGCTTAATTCCTCCTCTTTTTCTTCTTTAAGTTGCAACTCTTCGTCATTAGCATTCGGCAACCGCAACAGGCTTGCTTTGGGAGCCGGTGTAATTGTTGATATGGGTTCTGAAGATGATAAAGGGTTTTGAGTCAGGGTGTTTTGCCTGATTCCTTCGGATATTTTCGAAGGATCGGAAGGCAATTCTTTGCGTTGGATGGCTTCTTTGTCTTCGGCCTCGCAAGCGGCGCATTTTGTTTGGATAATGGCGGGGACAGAAGACTGTACGTCGCTTTCGTGAAGCTTAACAACCTTGTCGGCTACTGAATCGGCTTCTTGCTCATAGATGTCATTCGGTTCACCTATTTTCAGCTTGAATTGAATAGCGGTGGAATGTGAATGGCTGCTGTTTTCGTGGGCTTCAAAATTGATTGGATTCGGTACCGCGTCCTTAACGTCTTTTGCCTGGATCAATTCAGGAAAGGGCTTTTTTTGTATGTTTTCCTCGGCTTCGCATCGGCTGCATTTCTTTTGTAAAAAGGATTCCGTCATTTTTGTAACAGGGGCTGGCCGTGTGTCCGCCCCATCCATCATCTGTATTGCTTTGTCTCCTGTCGCATCACGTTTTTTTAAACGCTGAATGCTTTGCTGTTGATTTGTTTGAGGACTGGGAACAGCTGTTTGCTGATTTGTACCCATGTAGCTTTCAATACGCTGACGCTGCGCCGTCATACGCGGGCTGTCAGAGATACCGGCCAAAAAAGAGCGTTGCGCCGTTGCTTCCTTGCTGTTGTTCTCGGTTTGCGCTAATTGTTTCTGCCAGCTGTCTTGAGTGGCTTCGGTTGTTGAGTGGCTTGAATCGGGGTTGGCTTGTTTTGGTGCGGCTTTCATCGTTCACCCTTGCAGTCTGAGTTCAACTTGTCATATTTCGGTGGGGAGATTCTTAACCGGAAAGCCGAGTACCGGAAAACTGCCCCACAGCTGGGATGAAAGATGGATCGAGAGGCTTTTCTCATCCCGGTTAAATAAAACGCTGGACATGTTCACTTCGTATGGCGCCGTTTTCAGTGATCCGCCTCAAGGAGAAGCGCCTGAACAGTCTTCGAGCGTTGGGTGCGCGCATCGATCAGCCCATGAAGGCGCACGACGGCGAAGGGCCACTTCTCCCCGACTTTGCGCGTTTGAGGCTGGTCAAGCTCAATCGATGAGCCCCAATATCCGTCGAGCCAGACGGCGCAGGAAATCGACGCTTTCGGGCAACGCTCGTTCAGCAGGGACCAAAGGGATATTCCCATCGCCGCCGTATCGAGAGAGAGCCCGATTGCGTCCTCCGCCAGCCGTTCTTCGGAAACCCCAATGAAGGCATTTCCGAGTTCAAGGCGAAATTCATCCTCGAAGCTAATCACCACGGGGAGCCGAAAGAGCCTTTGCTGCCCGGAAGCGGAGCGTGCATTGCTGTTTAACCACTCCAGCAGGGGCTCCGATGGTTGGATCGACGGACCTTCGATCATTTTCACGGGTTCGGTTGCTCGCTTCCAGCCTAGCATTGCGGCTTACCTTTTATTGCCATCATTATTTCAATTGCCGGCAGCCGCACCGGCAGGATCCAGGTGATCGTACTCTTTGCCGGCCGCGGAAGCGCGCGGGTGCGTCCAGAGATGACCTACGTTGCCGACGAAATGGGCGGTGTCCACCGGAGACAAAGTTTCCGCGATAACCTGTTGGCCTTCCGGGGTGAGCTGAAGACCGGCGCTGATTAGCGGCTCCACGTCCTGTCCATCCGCCACCATTGACCTGTTCTGGTTAATATCCATGTGCCAAGACGTATATGCAAAATGATCTTCCCATAGCGTCGCTTTCGCCTGTGTGGGCCAAGGATCTGCCACGGCTATCTCGCTGTCTGAATCGCCGATCCAGGTACGGAGATCGCCGATCAGGACGAACGCATGATCAAGCCCATCTATGGAACATTTGGCGATTTTTTCGCCTACGGCATTGACCCGCAGATAGCTATACGCAACGTCGGCGTGTTCGCCGCAATTGCCTCCGTGGGCGAGACGGGCTTTCGCCTTGACGTAGTCGGCGGGATTGTTTCTGGCCAAGGTTCTGGCCGCATCGCTGGTGAAGTCCCAGTAGGGCGGGGCGGGATAAACATGGCCGTACCTTGCCGGCGGCTGTTCGTTGCGCATGACTTTCAGGCGAAAGTAGGGATTAATGTTTCCGGCCGTCAGTGCGGTCGTCTGATTGCCGGCACGCGGAATGGTTGCCTTGGTGTAGTTGATTGCGTCCCGCGCTTTGTTGAGCCGACGCGCCGCCAGAGCGGTGACGTTCTTGTTTACGCGTTGCACGATGGATGACGATGATGCCAGCGCATGTACCGTCTCATGCGAGAGCCCTGCCTTGGCATCGGCGAAGCCTTCCGAATGTCCGGCGTTGGCCGCTTTGATCCCCATGACGTCGGCCTCCTGCTCCAGCCCCTTATCGTCGTTGACCGGGACGCCATTCTTCATCTGCATCGTCGGCAGCACACGTCCCTGCGCTTGCTGCACGACATGCCAGGCCTCATGCGGCAAATGCCGTTCCTGCCCCGGTGCGATATGAATGTCTGTTCCCTGGGCATAAGCCAAGGCATTGAGTTGTGCGGGCTGGGCTGAGTTGTAATGGACCTTGACGTTGTCCATGGACATGCCGGACAAGGACTCGATGCCGGACTTAAGGTGGTCCGGCAGGCCGGTGTTGTTGGCGTTCTGTTCCACTCGCTGCGCTGTCGTTTGTTGTCGATCGGGATCAATATAGCTTTCAATGCGTTGGCGTTGCGCCAGCATGCGGGGACTGTTGTTGATGCCGGCAATAAAAGCTCGCTGAGCTACCGCTTCTGTACTGTTATTGGCCATCTGGGCCAATTGGTTCTGCCATCTACTTTGAGTGGCTTCGGTGGTTGAGCGGCGATTGGAATCATTGTTGATTTGTTTTTGTGTAACTTTCATCATTCCCCCATTTATTCTGAGTTTAGCCGATTGTGTCCTTATGGGACACACAGGGAGCAATAATCCTGTTAAGGAAATTATTTTTCCATGAATAGTACGATCGGCCAATAACATAACACAGTATGTTAGTTTCCGGCATGCAAAACTTTGCAAATTTCAGAGGCTTTTCCGGTGCTTAAACCGGGAACAATCATTGCCAACCAAAATGCTGATGGCAGCGATTTGGTTGGCAATGTTATTGTGGGAATTTCGTCGCTATCAACGATCAGCCTTTCGCAACCGCCCGGTTTTTATTCCTGATCCACTCGCTCCACGATCCGGCATAAAGCTTGGAACCGGTTAATCCGGCGTGTTCCATCGCCAGTAAGTTATGGCAGGCGGTGACGCCGGAGCCGCAATAATGAACGACTTGTTCGGGGGCGCTAGCGCCGATAAGCCGTTTAAATTGCTCGCGTAATCTTTCTGCCGATAAAAACAGGCCGTTACTGTCGAGATTCAATTGAAAGGCTCGGTTTAACGCGCCGGGAATATGGCCTGCAACCGGGTCGATGGGTTCTTGTTCGCCGCGGTAGCGTTCGGGCGTTCTGGCGTCGATCAGGCAAATGGATTTTTTTGCCATGCTGTTTTGCACTTGTAGCGCATTAAGCCATGCGCCATCGTTCATGTACGGCCTGAATGTGGCGGGTTTAACGGCGGGCAAGGTTGTGGTGACAGCCAGACCCTGTTTTTGCCAGTGCTTGATGCCGCCGTCCAATACCGCAACCTTGTCATGGCCCATGCAACGCAACAGCCACCATAAACGGCCTGCAAAAGCGCCGCCCGCGTCGTCATAAGCCACAACCTGACTGTTGTTGCTTATGCCCCAGTCGCCCAGTTTTTTTGCCAATAAGGCGAAGTTCGGCAAAGGGTGGCGTCCGGTAAAATCGGTGATAGCTGAAGACAAGTCCTTGTCCAGATGGGCGTAGCGGGCGTTCGGGATATGTCCGTGCCGGTAGGCTTTGGCGCCCGCTTCGGTATCCGCTAATGAAAACCGGCAATCGACGATAATCCAGTTGGCATTGTTAAGCTGCTGGTGGAGTGTGGCTGCGGAAATGAGGGTGGTGTAGGTCATAGTTTTATACCGTTAAGATGATTTTGCCGATATGTTGGCTGCTTTCCATGAGTTGATGGGCTAAGGCGGCATCGGTGAGCGCAAAAGTTGAATGTATAACCGGTTTGATTTTACCTGATTCCAATAAAGGCCAGATTTTTTCGAGCAGTTTGCCTGTGATTCCGGTTTTAAAGGCGTCGTCTCTGGCTCTTAAGGTGGAGCCGGTGATAGTCAGCCGTTTAAGCATGACCGGCAACAGGTTTATTTCGGCTTTCGGGCCGCTTTGAATCGCGATTTGCACCAGTCGGGCATCATCGCTCATGCATTTTAGATTGTGCGGGAAATAGTCGCCGCCGATCATGTCCAAGATAACGTCGACGCCTTTGCCGTTGGTAAGCCGCTTGATCTCGTCAACAAAATTTTGTTCCTTATAGTTGATCGCGGCATCTGCGCCGAGTTGCAGGCAGAACTCGCATTTAGCTTCTGAGCCTGCGGTGACTATGACCTTGGCGTTAAATGCCTTGACCAGTTGTATCGCCGTCGTGCCGATGCCGCTGGAGCCGCCGTGCACCAGCAGCGTTTCGCCGGGCTGCAAATGGGCGCGGTCGAAGACATTGCTCCAGACGGTAAAAAAAGTTTCCGGTAATGCGGCTGCCTGAGTAAAAGACAGATTTTCCGGGACAGGCAGGCATAACGCCGCCGAGGCTAGACAATATTCGGCATAACCGCCGCCGGCCACCAGTGCGCAGACTCGATCGCCGACATTTAGATGGCCAATGTTGCCGCCCAATGACTGAATGGTTCCCGCAACTTCGAGTCCCGGAATGTCCGATGCGCCGGGCGGGGGCGGATACAGGCCTTTGCGCTGCATTACGTCGGGTCGGTTGATACCGGCGGCGGCGACTTTAATTAATACCTGGTTGACTGACGGCACGGGTATGGCGCGCTGAACCGGTTTTAAAACACCGTTGTCGATTTCAATAGCAAGCGTCATAGATACAGCATCATCAATAAATTAGGTGCGGTTATTATATGCTTCGGTTATTGGGATGTTAATTTTTATAAGGGTAAATGGATGATAGTGGTTAAATGAGATTTTAAAAGAAGTCAAACCAAGTAGGCTATGGTGATCGGAGCAATTGGCGGATGAACGAGGTAAGTTTAGCTTTGATGAAAGCAATTACGGTTTCTCTTATTTAGTCCATTTTAGCCTGCCGTACCTCTTGGTTGTGAATTTGAAATGAATGTTGCTGATTTTTTAAAAATACGTGCATCATCAATGATAGCTAACACTTTGCTTTTGAAGAATTGTGTTGTCGGCATACATTGCGGGAACCTCGTTTTTATGGAGGTTCATTTTTTCGTAATGCAAACTGTACTGAAACCGGCTGGCAAGCAAAGTTCCATGATTGTTTCGATTCTAAAAAATATGTCAATTTACCGAATCATTTCAGACGGCTATTGAAAAGCACTCTCAATTAAATCGTTACATAGTCTATTTCCTTATAGACCTTAAAGATGGGCGAACCGGAAAAAAACAAAACGGAAGGGCAACGCTGGGAAGGCTAGAAAACTGCTCGTCTTGCCAAGTTGGATGTTGAGCGCGCACATGGAAATGGAGTTATGGCGGGCCACAAATATTCGAGAAAGCTTTTACAGTCATGACCCGTATTATTCAGGCGAATGCATTTTTTTCTATGAAGTCCATTTTTCAGGTGATTGGTTTCATCAACAATTCAGCACTGCATGTGATGTGTTAAGTGCTCGCTATACGCCATAATTGATACGTCAACGCTTTTAGCCGCGCGCCCGGAAAAGTGTTGATACATCAGTCGCACTGTTTAACAGTTATAATAACTTCTTGACCATATTGGCTGTAGTTGTATAATACGCAGCTCTTCCGGGTATGAAGCCTTTGGAAGGGCGAGCAGGATGCTTGGTAGGAAATAAAGCCAGCAAGGACGTTGAC
>NZ_JAZGVT010000060.1:0-44531 GCF_036440755.1 Methylobacter sp. Wu8
AAAGGCTAAAGGCTAAAGGCTAAAGGCTAAAGGCTAAAGGCTAAAGGCTAAAGGCTAAAGGCTAAAGGCTAAAGGCTAAAGGCTAAAGGCTAAAAATTGAAATACCCCTTAAACTTAAATGCAAGTTTTTTTCGCCCTTCGCCCTTCGCCTTTTGCCTTTTGCCTTTTGCCTTTTATCTTTTATCTTCCGTCTTTCTTCCTATTTCGAAAACGCAATAAACCGCCGATACGGCGAACCCTGCTTCCAGGTAAATGCCTCGGTGTAATAATGCATCAACGCCAGATAACCCAGAAAACCCAGGGTAACAGCCTTGTTAATCTCAACCCCGAACAAGAACTCGGTTAACGCATTGAACGCACCGTCCCCGTATGACTGCAACACAAACGCCAGCACAAACGAACACAGGGGCAACACGATAAAAACCGGCACATGACAACGCGCCGCATAGCGGTACATAAAATTCTGCGGATGGCTGTGGTGCTTGTTGTAATCATGCACCACATAGAAAATATAGGCCGTCGCGTCATGCACCAGTCTCGGCACTAAAATCGCCAGGAAATAATACTGCTGAACAAACAGATAAAAACTGCTTAATACCAATAAAACATTGGACCACAAAAAATACCGGCCCAATTGCGTGGTCACATAGCGCCGGCATAGCAGCGCGCCGCACACCAACCCGGCACATAAGCCGCCCGCAACAAGCTTTATCAACTCCAGCTGCTGCGCATCCAGGCTGTTTTTCAGGAATATGCCGATGTAAACAAAAATGCCCGCCGCAACGCTCAGCCACAATATCAGATAAAAAGCCCAATCGGGCAAACGATAGACTCCGCGCCCAACGCCTAGCTGCTGTTTAAGCACATGGTATACGGTCCAGGCCGCCACCGTCACATAAAGCGCTTTATAGGAAATAAACAGACTGCCGACGCCAAAAATCATCATAATGGCAAGCGTCATCAAAATGATTTTCAACTTATAAAATTTCAGGTATTCGGTATTGCTGGCCAGTAATATGGAGCTTGCTACGATATGCGGCGTGCCGAAAATGATTTGAAACAATAGAAACTGCTTGGGACTGCTCGGCAAATGTTCCTGTAAAAATCCCTGCCAAAACCAACTGTCAAGCAACTGCAACGATAAACACAAGGGAATGATTGCATACAAGCCCAACAACAACCGGAACGAAACGGCCAGTCGGCTATCGTCGGGTATATCTTGAGCGGCAATGGCTTGATCTGAAAAAGGTCTAGCAGACATGAAACTGTCCTCCTATTTATTATTGTTATATTCCCAGCCAGAATGATGAGCGTTATTTAAGTAAGCAATTGATTTATATTATTTGAAGTGAGTGACGATACGTTTCGGGCGCACGTTGTTTGGTAATGCAGTGACATGGTACACAATGGGAATGATTGAAACAACCGCGCACAGATGGGACACACCCTCTTAAGGATCGTGCATAAATTAATTTAGGCAATTACCATAGAGCATGAAGGACATGAAGACTTAAACCTTTCATGCCGCTTCATGTCCTTCATGGTTAAAAAATGAAAAATAAAACTTGTTCAAGTTATTTCATGCACGTTCCTAAGCGGAATAATTCAGCCAAGAGCAAGCGGTGCGTAGATGAACGATTCACGCCGCCTTTTTTAATTTTGAACTGCCCTCTACAGCGGCAAATGCTTTATCATTAAGCCATTAAAAATTAAAAGCCCAAAGGGCTACCTATAAAAATAATGAGCCACCATTCACAAGCCACAACCGACCGCAATTTATCCCTGATCTTCCTGTTTGCCGCGACCTTGTTTACCAGTGCGTCGCTAATGTTTGTGCTGCAACCGCTGTTCGGCAAGATTTTATTACCCTTACTGGGCGGCTCCCCTGCGGTATGGAACACCTGCATGGTGTTTTACCAGAGTGTTTTGTTTCTGGGTTATCTTTACGCCCATTATCTTTCTACGCGCTATAGCCGGCACCGCCAAATCCTGATTCATACTGCGGTCATACTGATCAGCTTTCTGGCGCTGCCGTTGGCTCTGCCTGAAAACACCGTCCCGCCGACAGAGAGCAACCCAACCTTCTGGCTGCTCTGGACTTTGTTTCTTGCGATCGGCCTGCCTTTTTTCGTCGTATCCACGACCGCGCCGCTGATTCAAAAATGGTTCGCCCATGTCGGCCACCACACCAGCCATGATCCTTATTATCTGTATGCAGCCAGCAATACCGGCAGCCTGATTGCGTTGCTGAGTTATCCGTTCCTGCTTGAACCCAATATCGGACTGGCTAATCAGAAGAGTTACTGGGGCGTCGGCTATCTACTGCTTTGCCTGTTGATTGCGGGCTGCGCTTTTGCGCTATGGAAAAACCGGCAAGCGAACGAGCGACAAGAAGACATAGATGCCGTTGCCGATAAAAACGATCTCAGCCTGACCACCAAACTGCACTGGCTGGCTCTGGCCTTCGTGCCGTCCAGCCTGCTGCTGGGCCTGACCAACTTCATCAGCACCGACATTGCGTCGGTGCCTTTGCTGTGGATCATCCCGTTAACGCTGTACTTACTGTCTTTCGTAATCGTCTTTTCCAAATGGAACGACAAAATTCATCCGCTGATGGTGAAGCTGCAACCGCTTTTCCTGCTGCCGTTTATCGCCTACGCGTTCATTAATCCGGCCGATTTGCCTTACTGGGCCTACCTGATTTTGCACCTGACCGCCTTTTTCTTTGCGGTGATGGTCTGCCACGGCGAACTGGCAAAACTAAGGCCGCATACCCGGCATTTAACGACTTTCTACCTGATCATGTCGTTTGCGGGCATGTTGGGTGGCATGTTCAACACTTTTGTCGCGCCGTTCGTATTCAATGCGGTTTACGAATACCCGATCATGATTGTTGCGGCCCTGCTGCTGCGCCCCGGCCTGAAGCCGTCATTGAACGCCGGATTAGCGTTGCAGGTAATAGCCCCCGCCCTGCTGGTTATTGCCGCTTTGGTTCTTCATGCGGCCGTCGGCGATTTACTCCAGTATTTCGACGCCATCGTCATCGGCCTGATAGGCTTGACCTTGTTGACCTATCTGCTCAGGACGCGCCCGGTCGGTTTCGCGTTAACGACCGGCGCGATCATCTTCCTTGCGCTCGGCGTGCATGGCCTGTCCTCGCATACGCTGTATCAGGAGCGCACCTTTTTTGGCGTACTGGCCGTGCGTGACGCCGTGTTGACCGATGAACAAGGCAAGCCCGAACATTATCATGAACTGTTCCACGGCACGACCAAACACGGTGCGCAGCGCCTGGCTGCCAACCTAAGCCAAATACCGCTGACCTATTACAGCCGCCCTGGGCCGATGGGGCAGCTGTTTAAGGAATACGATAATAGCGATCAAAGCTGGAATATCGGCGTAGTCGGACTGGGCGCGGGAGCCTTGGCCTGCTATGCCAAAGACCAGCAAAACTGGACGCTGTACGAAATCGACCCGCTGGTGGTGGACATTGCCGGCAACCCGGCCTATTTCAGCTACCTGAGCCAATGCGCCCGCAATGCTACGATGCGCGTCGGCGACGCCCGCTTGTCGCTGGAAAAAGAGCCCGACCAGCATTTTGATTTATTAATCATGGATGCGTTCAGTTCCGATTCGGTGCCGACTCACCTGCTGACCAAGGAAGCGCTGGAGCTTTATTTCAAGAAACTCAAACCGGGCGGCATATTGGCATTCCATATGACCAACCGCCATTTGTCGCTGAAAAAAGTATTGTCGATTAACGCGGAAGCCCTGCACTTGGCTGCGCTGATTCAGGAATTCAAGCCGCAACAGGACATCCCGCTGGTCGTTGCGACCGACTGGGTGGTCATGGCAAAACAGGCCGAAACATTGGAACCGCTACGCCTGAGCCGTCTCGGCAACTGGCAAAAAATGCCCTTATACTTCGACATGAAGCCCTGGACGGACGACTTCACCAATATTGTCAGCATTTGGAAATAGGAAAAAACGCTAGTACTCAATCAATCCTATTTTGACGGGCAAAAGTAAATCCGTTCGTCCTGAGCCTGTCGAAGGATGAGCGGATTTACGCTGAGCTAAACGACATATCAATACCGGCACTAGAGACAAAACAATGCCTCAATTATCAAGCTATGCCCAATTAAAAAAATTACGCACGGTGTTGGCAATCGCTCAAGGGACGAAGCTGTTGTCCACACTGCACAAGGAAGCCGAAGAAACGGTTTCTCATGACCAAGCCAAGCGCGTGACCTATATGACGGAGCTGTTTTCCCGCATTCACCGCGAGATATTCAGCGACTGGAAAGAACAGGCGACCGTCAATCATCGTCCCGGAGCCATGACCGACGCCGCCAAGCGCAAAGCCTTTCGGGAAGCCATCGAATGCCTGGTGTTAAATGATGAGAATAATATCGACAGCGCCGTTTTCGATAAGAACGGTTTTGTGATGCATACCGAAAACATCGGCGAACGCTTGGCGCGGTTTTATCGACAAATGCGCAATGTTCGCCCGTTTTCCTACGGCAACCGCTTGACCCTGGATTTTTTTATGACCGCCTTAGGCAATTTGCCCGCTTTTAAGAGCGTCTATGAACCGGGCATTGATTTCAGGCGCCTGGAATCGACTGATGCGATCTCGCTCCATGATACTCAAAGCTCCCATGAAGCGGTGACCTTGGCTTTTCAGCACGCGCTCGATCCAACGCGCACCCAAAGCCTAAACAACATCGCGAACGGTTACGGCCAATGGCCCGAAAATAAAACTTTCATCTTCGGCATTCCGTTTTTATCGCAAAAAACCGCCGACGGCATTGAATGCCTGGTTTCCGTTAACGGCGGCCTGGTGCCGTTCGCCGGCATTCAAAAAGAACTGTTCCTTGCCGGCAAGCATTTAGCCGATTATCCCCGCAGTGCGGCGGATAATGTGATCGGTTACTTGCCGAACACCGAAGCCTTGCGCGCTCCGGGCAAGCACGACATTGACGGTATCAGCATCGATGCCGACGGCGCAGCGCCGTTATTTTGCCTGGATATTAATTTATTGACCGGCTTGCGCTCGCCCGCGCATACCGAGTTGATGGAATTGTTGCGCCGGTGCGCAGGCAACAAGGCCGGCATTTTCGATTTGGTAAGCCAAAACGGTTTAAAAGACGCCCTAATGCTGGCCTCCGATGGCGATGAGCGCCTGGCGCGGGCGGTGGAGATTGCCTATGACCGCTTAAGCGTCATCATTGAAAAACTGGAACTGGCGAAACAGGCGATTTTTGCAGGCAAAACACCCGATCCCCAGCCCAAGTTATTTATGTCGATGGGCGGCGCAGGCTCCGGTAAAACGGCGGTCGAAGAAATTGCCGCCGCCCAATGCGGCGATAATTTCGTGATTACGTCATTGGATGAATTCCGCAAAATAAGCGACTTATATCAGGTGCTGACTGCCGCCAGCCACCATAGCGATGATTATGTCTACGTCGAACCGTTTGCGACCCGTCTGCGTAGCTTAGTCGCGGAACATGCCATCGCACACGGCTTCAACATTCTTTATGACGGCACGGGTATTCCGTACAAACCGCGCTACACCGCCATCGTCGAACAATTCAAAGCGGCGGGGTTTCAAACGCAAATTACCGCAGTGGATGCGTTCCTGGTAAAACCCGAAGGGCGTGAAGACGAATTACCGCGTTCCGCGGTGGTATGCAGCGTAAAACAACGCTTTGAACAAACCGGACGCGCGTTGCCGTGGGTGGTCACAATCGATAAACACATTCGCGCCCCCGATTCTTTTCTGACCGCGCTGCAACACTCGGCGTTGGAAAAAATATCGTTATTCGCCAATGACGGCGACCGCGACAAACATTATTTAGTCGCCGAGAGTTTCGACTTAAACGATGAGGACATTCGCGCCCTGCACCGCAATCAGTTATCGAGCAGCTTGAGCAGCCACTTTAAAACCATTATCGAACGACATCCGCAGTCAGTTTTAAAGAAATTGGCCAATGATGATGCGGACAGCATCGAACAATGGCTAAAACGCAACCCCGTGTTTAAAGAAAGCAATGTCGGTTATCAAATTTATCGCACCCAAAATCACTATCGGGGCTTGTTGATTTATAACGTGCGCCGCATGGCGGATTTTATCGAAAAACGCCAACTCAATCCTAATGCCTCAGGCGAAGAAGGCTTATTGCATAAATCGGAAAATCTTGCCTTCCACGTTGACCCGCAAGCCAAAGAAGCCTGGATTACCCGATTGCAGGATGCGCCGTTGCCTTAATTATTGAGGGAGCGGGCTGACGACGGGCAAGCTGACAAGCCGTAGGGTACGCGTGCGTACCTTTAGGCATTAGGCGATGATTTTGTCATAGTCGGCATGAGAGCCGATCCAAATCCACTGAATCCCGTCTGGAGCATCAATTCCAATAGCGCGGTAGTGCTGCCCTACACGCACCGACCACAGTTCTTCAATGCGTTTCAACTGTAGAGATGGATGACGAGGGTTTTCTTTAAGCAACTCGTAATTTTTATCAGCAAGCTCTCGAATTTCGCCAGGAAGCTTCCCGTACAGTATCCAGAAGTCCGATGAGGTGTAGTGCTTCAAAGTTCGCGGGCCTTTCCTTGAGCAAATTCTTCTCGCGCTTTCTCAACTAGCCGTTTAAATTTCCCGGCTTGAAAATCCGATTTAATCTGCTTATCCCAGATTTCGTTTTCAAGTTCAAAAAACCAGTCTCGAAACTTTGAGAATTCTTCTTTAGGTAGGTTGCGAACGCGGGTTTCAAGCTCTTCAACTTCACTCATGTTGGTAGCTCCTTATATAAAATCAGGTAGGGTGCGCCACCGCGCACCATTTACGAATGCCGGAATGGCCGGGCAATTCTAACGCATTTTAATAGTCAATCCATGTCGAATATCAAGATTTCCAGCCAAGTAGAGCGTACTCTACGCGTCAGGCTCGAAGCCTCAGGCGGGCTCTGCTTCTCCGTCTTCCGCCCGGTGATCATCAGGGGATTTTATCTGTGGGATCGGATAAAATCGAGATATAAAGCAGGGCAACAGCTTTTCGTTGCCCGACCTACAAATCTACCCAGTAAAAATCCTTATACCACTCAACAAAATTCCTAATACCGTCTTCCAGCTGCGTGACGGGTTTATAGCCCAAATCACGCGCTAAATCCGAAATGTCCGCGTAGGTATCGGGCACATCGCCCGGCTGCATGGGCAATAAATTCTTGGTCGCCGTTTTGCCCAAACATTTTTCCAGCGCTTCGATGAACGCTAACAAATGCACCGGATTATTGTTGCCGATGTTATATAAACGGTAGGGGGCAAAGCTGGTCGCCGGATCCGGGTTGTCACTCGACCAGTCGGGATTAACTTTTGCCGGTTGATCGATAACCCTGACCACCCCATCAACGATGTCATCTATATAGGTGAAATCGCGGCGGTGATTACCGTAATTAAACACGTCTATCGCTTTACCCTCAAGGATGTTACGGGTGAACCTGAACAACGACATGTCCGGCCGTCCCCAGGGGCCGTAAACGGTAAAAAAACGCAGGCCGGTGGTCGGCAGCTGATAAAGATGGCTGTATGTATGCGCCATTAATTCATTGGCTTTTTTGCTGGCCGCATAAAGGGAAACAGGATGATCGACATTGTCATGGACGGAAAACGGCATTTTGGTATTCGCGCCGTAAACCGAACTGGATGACGCATAGACCAAATGCTCGACCTCTGACTGTCTGCACCCTTCCAGTATATTGATGAAGCTGACTATGTTTGAATCGATATAGGTATGCGGATTGGCTATCGAGTGCCGCACACCTGCTTGAGCCGCCAGATGCATGACGCGTTGAATCTTCTCCCGGACAAAAAGATCTTCCATTGCATTTTTATCCGCAATTTCAAGCTTGATGAATTTAAACCGGTCATAGCTGCGCAAGCGTTCCAGCCTTGCCAGTTTCAAATTAACATCGTAATAATCGTTAAGATTATCTATGCCGACAACCTCGTCGCCCCGCTCCAGCAATTTCAGGCTCAGGCTTGAACCTATAAACCCGGCAGCGCCTGTTACTAATATCTTCAAAATGCTCTCTCAATGTCCTGAACTATTGACTACCAACCGCCGGGTCGGCCTACCCAGTGGCTCTAGCCTGTCCTTGTATAGTGGCTACGATACGCCTGCCGCCGCCCCGGTTGCGGTGCTCGCACAGGTAAATGCCTTGCCAGATTCCTAAATTAAGCTTGCCATCGGTAATCGGAATGCTGCAACTGGAACCCAGCAGGGTGTTTTTGATATGGGCCGGCATGTCATCGTCGCCTTCATAGGCATGCTTATAATAAGGCGCGCCTTCCGGCACGAATCTATTAAAGTGGCTTTCCAGATCCTGACGCACCGTCGGGTCCGCATTCTCATTAACCGTCAACGACGCCGAAGTATGCTTGATAAAAAGGTGCAGCAATCCGCACTTGACGGCAGCCAATTCGGGAATAACGCTCAGGATTTCACCGGTGATCAGGTGAAAGCCCCGGCTTTTTTCCGGCAATGAAAACTCTTTTTGTACCCACATTAACAAAACCCGCTGTATGTCTTAAGACGCCGCCAAGCGGCATATTGTAGAAGAAAAAGTCACCTATTGGTTCAACGATCTTGCCAGACGGTGCAAGGCTTCGCCGCCGTGATTGAACAGCGGCCAACCGTCTCCGGTTAAAACGGCTTTAATATCGGGCAAATCGGCGATGCGTTTGACCGATTGAACGGCCTTGGCTTTATCCTTCAGCTTTTCGTCCGGCAACATGCACAATTCGCCACCGATATGGCAGCGGATTAAATCCCCGGTTATCAACGTGCTGTGCTTCAAAAGCAAGGCCAATTCTCCCGGCGTTTTAGAACCGTTAAGCTGGTACGCTACCAGCCCCGGAACGATTTCTTCCTCATCGTGGAGCCAGCGGGCGCATGCCAGCGGAAAAGTTTCTTCCTCGGCTGCCGGCCCGTAAATCGCAGCACCGGTCACCTCGGCTATATGTTCGGCGTCGCGGCAATGGTCGCTGTTGGTGATCACGATAAAACTGACCCCGCCCAGACTTTGCAGGTGACTGTGATCGTGTTCGGACATCGGCAACGGATCGATCAAGACATTACCGTCCTCGCGTACCCAAAGCACGCTATGAAAATCGAGGTTGCGCTCCCGATTGAATTCCGACCAGCCGAACAGGTCTTTTCTGTGCAATAGTTTCATTGTTAATCCCCTTAATTAATAATTTCACACCGGCCTTACAGTCTTCACAGCTTTGCCAACCGATTCCATCAAGCCGTTTACATAGATTGTGTCTATTGTTGAAAAATATCAAGTTAAAAGGCAAGACCGCGCCGCACGGCATCCGAAATATCCGGGGAATCAGTAATACTCGTTGGCTTGCCTGGGATTTTTTGTATAATCAAATTCATTTCATGATTGTTATCCAAACAATGCAGACTCCTTTTAAGACCATCGGCATCATAGGCAAACCCAGCGACCCAAGCATAGCCGCGACGTTGACCTCGCTGCATGTTTTTTTAAAGCAACACAGGTACACGGTCATTATTGCGAAAGACAGCGCGCATTTTATTGGCAATCCGTCCGTTAAATCCTGCTCCATAGACACACTGGGCCGGCATTGCGACCTGGTTATCGCCGTTGGCGGCGACGGCACTTTTCTTGCCGCCGCCCGCGCGATTGTCGAATACGATATTCCGTTGATCGGCATCAACCTGGGGCGTCTTGGCTTTCTGGTGGACATATCGCCCGACGAGCTGTCCGATAAGCTGCTGCACATCCTTCAAGGCCATTACACGGAGGAAAAACGCTATTTATTGCGCACCAAGATCATCCGTGAAGGGCACGTTATCCACGAAGAAACCGCGGTCAATGAAGTGGTTATCCACCGCTGGGTAACGCCCAGCATGATAGAGATCATCACCAAAATCGATAACGTATTTTTAAATTCCCAGCGCTCCGACGGCCTGATTATTTCCACGCCGACCGGATCGACCGCTTATTCCCTGTCCGCCGGCGGGCCGATTTTGCATCCTGCGTTAAACGCGCTGGTACTGGTGCCGCTTAATCCCCATACCTTGTCGAACCGGCCTATCGTAATCAACGATTCGGCTGAAATTGAAATCAGCTTTTGCCAGACCAAACAAATCAACGCCTTGGTGACTTGCGATCATATTGAAATTCCCGAAGTTTTAATCAGCGACAAGATTTTGATAAAGAAAGAACCCAAACCGATTAGAATTTTGCATCCTGAAGGCCATGATTTCTTTCATATCCTCAGGGAAAAATTAAACTGGAGCAGTGGTTACCACACAGACAATCATGCTATTGAACCTTAATATCATCGACCTCGCCGTCGTTAAATCACTGGATCTCGACCTGGAAAAAGGCATGTCGGTGCTGACCGGCGAAACCGGGGCGGGCAAGTCCATTTTATTGACCGCATTGGGGCTCGCCTTGGGCGACCGGGCCGATTCGGGCTATGTGCGCCCGGACAGCAATCGCGCCGAGATCAACCTGGAATTCGATTTGGCCGATGCGCCGTTGGCGCAGCAATGGTTGAAGGACAACGAGCTGGATGCCGATCATCAATGCCTGATCCGCCGCGTTGTGAATAGCGACGGCCGTTCCAAAGCGTATATCAACAACCGCCCGGTCACCTTGCAGGCCTTGCAGGAGCTTAGCGAAAAGCTGGTTGAAATTCACGGCCAACATGCGCACTTGACCCTGCTCAACGCCGACGAGCAACGCCGCCTGCTGGATGCCTACGCAAAAAACCAGCCGCTGCTGGACAGCGTCAATGCCTGTTACCGGGAATGGCACCAGACCAATAAAGAGCTGGCAAACCTGATTAAAGCCGGCGTCGACCAAACCGAACGCGAAGAATTGCTGCGCTACCAGATTGAAGAATTGCAGCAGCTGGATCTGGCGAATTTCAGCTATGCCGAGCTTTCCGAAGAGCACGGCAAGCTGGCCAATCTGGGGCAGATATTAATCACCGGACAGGCTCAGGTCGACCTGCTGTATGAAGACGACCGGCAATCGGTCAATCAAATACTGAACCACAGCCTGGTCGAATTAAACTACATTGCCCAATTTGCGCCCGAATTAAACGAAATCTGCACCATGCTGTCCGAAGCCCAAATTCAGGTCGAAGAGGCGTCGCTGCAATTGCGCCGTTTTCTCGAATCGCAAGAGGCCGACCCGCACCGCCTGCAAGAATTGGAAAACCAGCTCGGCATTATTCACAACCTCAGCCGCAAACATCACGTTACCCCGGACGAGCTGCCGGAACTGGTCAGCAAGCTTGAACAGGAACTCGACGGGCTGACTCACAGCAGCGAGCGCATCGAGACCTTAACCGCAAGCGCCAAGCAATTGCACGACCAATACCACCAACTGGCCGCCGAATTGTCCGGGCAACGCCTTCTTAGCGGCAAAAAACTGCAACAGCAAATTTCAGCGATGATCAAGGAACTGGGCATGCCGCAAGGCGAATTTCTAATCGACATAGGCACGCTGGATAGCGAGTCCCCCAAACTGAACGGCAAAGATAAAATCGAATTCCTGGTCAGCGCCAATCCCGGCCTGCCAGCAAAACCACTGGCTAAAGTGGCTTCCGGCGGCGAACTGTCGCGCATCAGCCTCGCGATTCAAGTCACCACGTCCAGTGATAAAACCACCCCGACCATGATTTTTGATGAGGTAGACTCAGGCATAGGAGGAGGCATTGCCGAAATCGTCGGACAAAAACTGCGTAGCTTAAGCCATAATAGGCAAGTCATGTGCGTCACCCACCTTCCACAAGTCGCTGCACAAGCGCACCACCATCTCTACGTTGAAAAGAACAACCAAACCGATATTACTTCTTCCAATGTCCGGTTACTGGAACCCGAAGAGCGCGTTGAAGAAATCGCCAGAATGCTCGGCGGCGTCAATATCACCGCCAATACCCTGGCGCATGCCAAAGAAATGTTGCTCCACTCAAATTTCGACAAACAACCGGAACATACAATTACAGGAAACTAAAACTTATGAACAGATTTCCAGCAGAATGGGAAAAACAATCCGCTGTTTTAATCGCGTGGCCGCATAAAACCGGCGACTTTCGTAATCTTGAAGCCGTAGAACAATCCTACAGCGTTATAGCCGACACCATCAGCCAATATCAAAAACTGCTTATCGTATGCAGGGATGACAGCCATCAGCAGCATATCCAGACCTTGATCAGCAAGCCCGACAATATCGACTTTATCCACGCCGCTGTGAATGACATCTGGGTCAGGGACACCGTTTTTCTAAGCGTCGAAAAAGACGGCGCCATCACACACATGAACTTTCTGTTCAACGGCTGGGGCGAGAAATACTCGCACCAAAACGACAACGCTCTCAATCATAAGCTGCTGAACGCCAAACCCTTTAAAGGCGCCAGCCATACCGACGTGGACTTTATTCTGGAAGGCGGCAGCGTTGAGAGCGACGGCATAGACACCATCCTGACCACCAAACAATGCCTGTTAAACCCGAACCGTAACAAAGGCCTGAGCCAACAAGATATAGAACAGCAACTGCTCCAGCATCTTGGGGCAAAACGGGTATTCTGGCTGGACCAGGAAAACCTGACCGGCGACGACACCGATGCCCATATCGATACCCTGGCGCGCTTTTGCTCCGCCACCACCATCGCCTACACCAGCTGCGACGACGCCGATGACCCGCACTACACCAGCCTGAAATTCATGGAAACGCAACTCCAGGCGCTGAGAACCCAGGATGGCGATGTCTATCATCTGGTGCCGCTGCCGTTGCCGAAACCGATTTACGATGAGGACGGGCAGCAACTCCCGGCCAATTACTCCAACTTCCTGATCATCAATCGCGCCGTCATGGTGCCGGTTTACGGAGACCCGATGGATGCGGTTGCGTTGGAACGTTTGGCCGGTTGTTTTCCTGGCCGCGAGATCATCGGCGTTCCATGCCAACCCTTGGTGCATCAGTACGGCAGCTTGCACTGCATGACGATGCAGTTTCCTGAAGGGGCTCTGGGAGCGCGCGCTGCGGTTTAAACGAAAGCCCCATACATTCACATCGATCTCACGCTCCGGCGTGGGATCGGCTCCGGCATCGCGTTCGTCCCATTTTCACAACGAAAATGCAGTTTGGTTATTTACTGTCGCTAAATCGTTATAAAATAACGCCCATTAAAAACCATTACACTCTCCCAATCATGAAATCGACATTACTCGTTAGCGCTGTTCAACAGCCCTGCAATGCAGACAGACAAACCAACCTTGATTTTTCCATAGCCAAAATCCATGAGGCCGCAGCCGGCAATGCCGACTTGGTGGTATTGCCCGAACTGCATCTGGGACCGTATTTCTGTCAGAGCGAAGACTATAATAACTTCGATCTCGCCCAGCCTATTCCCGGCCCGGCCACTGAAATTCTGTCCGCTGTAGCTAAAAAGCTGAAAATCGTCATCGTCTCGACCATCTTTGAAAAAAGAGCACCTGGGCTTTATCACAATACCGCCGTTGTTTTCGACAAGGACGGCGGCATTGCCGGTAAGTACCGGAAAATGCATATCCCCGACGACCCGGGTTTTTATGAAAAATATTATTTTACGCCCGGCGATTTGGGCTTTAAGCCGATCGAAACGTCTATCGGCAAGTTAGGCGTATTGGTGTGCTGGGATCAATGGTACCCTGAAGCAGCCAGACTGATGGCTTTGGCCGGTGCCGAATTTTTGATTTACCCGACTGCGATAGGCTGGGATCCTGAAGATACTCCCGAAGAGCAGCAACGCCAATTGAATGCCTGGATTACCATTCAGCGCTCCCATGCGGTCGCCAACGGCATTCCGGTCATTTCCTGCAACCGCATCGGCTTTGAACAGGCGCCGGACTCGGCGTCCGGCATCAACTTCTGGGGCAACAGCTTTATCGCCGGACCGCAGGGAGAAATCATCGCCAGCGCCGATGATTCCGAAACCAAACTGCTAAGTTGTACGATTGATAGAGCTCGAGCCGAGCGGGTCAGGCAAATATGGCCGTTCCTGCGTGACCGCCGAATCGATGAATTTGGCGACTTGACCCGGCGCTTCATCGATTAAAGCACTATCGCAAAATAAACCGCCATTCAGCCTCCAAATAAAAAAATAGAACGCTGATAATTATGATTAAATAAGGTTACAAATCATTGCGCGATTCAACTCTCGCCTTTAAATCTGTGCCCATCATATTCATCTGCGTCATCCGTATTTCATTGTGTTTGATGGCGCTAAATAGTTACCGGAAATTTAATCGTTGAGGCGCTATGCATACATCAGACAGTTCGGATGTTTTCAATCAAATACATATTGATGTTGCACGTAATGCGACCGACGATTTCAACCTGTTCCACGACAGGAACAGGTGGCTGCGCATCAATCACAATCCGTTCCAGGGCCCGATTGCACTCGGGTTTCAATTGGAATCATTGCTTGAGCACAAGATTTTTCTTTATCGCAAGCTGCATAATGAAAATGCGCTGATCAGCGACAGGAACCTGCGTTTTAGCAACTACCAGTTTTCTTTTGTTAACGCGGTCAAGCCTGGACAAGTGGTATCGGTCGATATAAAAAAATCGCAATTTACGGAAGAACCGGAAACGGTTCTCAGCAACAGGGTTACCGTTAAATCCGGCGGCGCATTGGCCTTGCTGGGCTACAAAAAAGAATCCAAATTTGCATTGGTTCTGCCCAACCCCGATATTCCGCAGTTTGGCGTACTGAATCAGCACCCCGACCGGTCTTTTATATCCGGCAGCAGTTATTTCCTGAAACGAAAATTCATCACAACCAGCAATGCCAAAAACTTTTTATGCGGCTCCCTGGTCGATCAGGATGCTTTTTTCGATCCGTTCAACAATAAAGCCATATTCCCTGAAATATTCCCATGCAGCCTTATATCCAGCGCCTTGCTGGAAAAAGCAGTTATAGAAAAACATGATTTTGAACGTAATCCGCTGGTGTATATGTCGCATAAAATCAGCATTGATCGCACCTATCTGGCTCAACTGAAATCCGGCGATGCGCTGTATATACTAATCAGGCAAATCCCGCCGGAATCCAGGAAGGAAGGCATCGGCCGCACGATAGACTCGCCTTATCACTACGAATGTTACGGTCTGCTGGAAGATAAAACAGTGCTTTACCGGGCGCTGATCTCGCTCGCTCCGTTAGAGCAAATACTGAAATCGCTGAAGCAATAAGCCATGCCAGAATTTAAATATCTACTCGGCTATCCCGACAATATAACCGATCAAGTCCGCCTGTTGATCGACGAGGACAAGCTGGGCGAAACGCTGCTGAAAAAATATCCGCTTGCCCATACGATCAGGACCGATAAGACGCTTTATGCTTATACCGTTGAGCTGAAGAATGCTTTGCTGAAGCAATCCCAGCCGCTCAGCAAGGTGATTTATGACGACAAGATTAAAGATCTTCATCATGCCTTGGGCCTGCATACTTTTATATCCAGGGTACAGGGCGGCAAGCACAAGGCAAAAAACGAAATCCGGGTGGCCTCGCTGTTTAAGAATGTGCCGCTGGAATTTTTAAGGATGATTGTCGTGCATGAACTGGCGCATTTAAGAGAGAAGGACCACAACAAGGCGTTTTACAAACTATGCCTGCACATGGAACCGGCTTATCATCAGTTTGAACTGGATATGCGGCTTTATCTGACTCACTTGGATTTATTCGGCAAGCTCTACTGATGAATTGGCAGGCCATTGCTCAACAAATAGAATCGGTAACCGGGCAGCCTTTCCGCTTGCGGGAGGCCGAGCCGCTCGCGGGCGGCGATATTAATGCGGCTTACCGGTTACTGGCGGAAAACCAAAGCTTTTTTGTCAAGCTGAACCGCCCGGAACAAGTCGCGATGTTCGAAGCCGAAGCCTCCGGTCTGCAAGCTCTGGCGCAAGCTCAAGCTATCCGCGTACCGGAACCTATTATTTGCGGCAAAACAACCGATCATGCCTTTTTGGTGCTTGAGCATATCCCTTTAAATAGGTTGTCCACCCGCTCGGAACAGTTGCTGGGGCAACAACTCGCAGAGCTGCATCGGCAAAAACAGCCCTATTTCGGTTGGCATAGGGACAACACCATCGGCAGCACCGCTCAAATCAACGGCCGTTATGACGACTGGATCAGCTTCTGGTCCGTACAACGCCTGGAACATCAGTTAAAACTGGCGGCCGCCAAGGGGTATGGCGGCAACTTGCAAACTCTGGGCGAAAAGCTCTGTACGAATTTAAAGCCGTTGTTTTCCGGCTACCGGCCGCAACCGGCTTTGGTGCATGGCGATTTATGGGGCGGCAATGCCGCGGCAGACGATCAGGGCAATCCGGTCATTTACGATCCGGCCTGCTACTTCGGCGACCGGGAAACGGATTTGGCGATGACCGAGTTATTCGGCGGCTTCGGCCCTGCCTTTTATCAGGCCTATAAAACCGTTTATCCGCTGGATCCGGGCTATGCCCGAAGAAAAACGCTGTACAACCTGTACCATATACTCAATCACCTGAACCTGTTCGGGCGAAGCTATCTGCATCAGGCGGAAAATATGATCGCTACATTATTAAAAGCAGTGGAATAGGCAAACCGCTTAATTTTCATTCTCGAAAAAAATCCCATTTTTGACATAAACGCTGCATAATCAAACCTTTCATATTGCGACTGAGTACCGGTGAGTCTCACTCTATCAGCACGGCAAATTTTTTCCTGGTCTACACAACTTAGGATTACCAAGCGTTAACACATGAATTTTTAGCCATTCTTACCGATATTCCGTGGGTTGAGTTGTTTTAGCCCTCACCTTTTTAAATCACAACCCGCCTTTCGTACCTGATACACGGGTAACGGAGGTCAACTCCAACAGCATACACATGAGGAACAGCTAATGGCCGACATAAAATCCCCAACCGTTTTAAATCCCGGCATATTAATCCCGGTCAACCCGGCCATTGAGAATTATATGCACGGTTTGCTGCGGCACACCGATCATCCGGTGTTGACCGAGATGGAAGCGCTGGCGCAGAAAAACAACTTCCCTATCATTGGCCGCTTGGTGGGAGCGTTTATCGAATCTCTGGCCAAAATGATCAATGCCGAACAGGTATTTGAATTCGGCAGCGGTTACGGTTATTCGGCGTATTGGTTTGCCAGAGCGGTCGGCTCAAAGGGCCGAGTCATTTGCACCGACGCCGACTTTCTGAATCAGGAAAAAGCCGAACAATATCTCAGCGCCGCCGGGTTGTGGGATCGAGTCGATTTTCGCGCAGGCATGGCTCAGGACGTTTTTGCCCAGACTAAGGGGGTATTCGACATCTGCTACAACGACGTCGACAAGGGCGATTATCCTGAGATTTGGAAGCTGGCTAAAGACAGGATTCGCCCCGGCGGGCTGTATATCGCCGATAATGTGCTGTGGCGCGGCCGGGTCGCAGTGGAAAACCCTAGCGATATTTTCCCCGGCTGGACTGAAGCGATTATGGAACACAATGAATTAATTTTTAACGATCCTGAATTTGACACGTTTATCAATCCGACCCGTGACGGCGTGATTGTTGCCAGAAAGAAGACGGCGTAAAAAAAGATACTCCTTCTTTATAAATAGCATTATGCTAGCGTCTTAAATCAATGAATCATGAGAATTTACTATGCCCTATACCCAAGATATTGTAGAAGAACTGAACATTCTGGTTCGCTACAATCTAACCACCACGCAAGAAGGAATCAAAGTACATAAAACCGCTTCACCGGAAACCATCGCCGCCACCCGCCGGCTATTCGAAAAAGGCTTGGTCTCGCAGGAAGACGGCGGCTATCTGACCAATCTCGGCCTTGAAACGGCGAAACAGGCCCAAGCGGTTCTTGACATACTCAGGCCGCTGTAAAAATCGCCGTTACCGTTGCCTCACCAATCTGTCTGGGGCAGATTTGCATTTACGTCGCAGAACAACCCGGCGTGAAACCATAAGGCAATAAAAAAGGCTTAACGATTTAATCGTTAAGCCTTTTTTGCTTTTCGGCCGTTCGACAAGGACGAACGGATTTACCAATCAAGCGGCCAGTTCAACCGCCGCTCTCAATTTTTTCATCGCATTTTGCTCCAACTGCCTGATTCTCTCGGCTGACACACTATAACGTGCGGCAAGCTCATGTAATGTGGCTTTTTCATCGGACAACCAACGGCTTGAAAGAATATCCAAACTGCGTTCATCCAGCTCCGCCATCGCATCCGCCAGCAAATCCTGCTCATGGCCTTCCCAATCGGAGTTCTCAAGCAGTACAGCAGGGTCTGCACCATGCTGGTGAAGATAGCTGGCCGGGGCAACATAGGTTTCTTCGCTTGACTCATCGACCGGCATATCAAACGACGTATCGTGGCTGCTCAGGCGTTTTTCCATTTCGTAAACGGCGCTTACATCGACATCAAGATCTTTTGCAATCGCCGTCGCTTCGTCATTTGATAACCAGCCCAAATCCGACTTCGATTTACGCAAATTGAAAAACAACTTACGCTGCGCCTTGGTCGTCGCAACTTTTACGATGCCCCAGTTTTTGATCACATACTCATGAATTTCGGCTTTAATCCAATGTACGGCGAAAGAAACCAAACGCACACCAACATCAGGATCGAATCGTTTAACGGCTTTCATCAAGCCGATATTGCCTTCCTGAATAATATCCGGCATGGACAAGCCATAACCGCTATAACCTCTGGCAACGTGAATCACAAAGCGCAGATTGGTCATCACCAATTCGCGTGCGGCTTCCAAATCGCCGTTATCTCTGAATTTTAAAGCTAACTCGCGTTCCTGTTCTACCGTCAATTTAGGCATTTGCCTGACGACATTTAAATAGGCATCAAATGTTCCAACCGATAAATTAACCGGTAAAGCTAAAGCATTGCTCATTGAACCCCCTTGTAAGAAAACTTTTTCCGAATTCTAGCACTCTAAAAGCAAGAGTGCTAATAATTTTATCAGCCCCTGTTTTCTACTCGGGTTTTAGCTGCCGAAGCTGGAAATGAAGCACGATCCATGAACCCACGACACCCAGTACCGATGAAATGACCAACAATGCCAGCGTTTCGGTAAAGCCTAAAAACAGCACATGAAAACCGTCGTCATAAAGCCCGGAAAGCCTTTCGATCGGTTGTTTTAGAATCAGCATGATCGTTGTGACAATAAACCATGCAGCCACACCGGAAAAAAAACCGATCCAAAAACCGCCGTATAAAAACGGCCTATGAATAAAACTATTGGTCGCGCCGACCAGTTTGGCGATCACGACTTCATCGCGGCGATTATGCAATTCAAGGCGTATGGTATTGGCCGTAATAAACAACACGCCGGCCCCCAGCAATAAACTTAATATGGTAACGCCGCACCGCGCCACGTCCATAATCGACTGCAGGCGCTTAACCCATTGCATATCCATCTGGGCAAAATCAACTTCCGTCGAGCGCTTAAAATCATCAAGCAATGTTTCAAGAACCAGCTCATTTTTCAATGAATTTTTGGGCAACACCTGAATGACAACAGGCAGCGGGTTTTTTTCCAGCGCTTTTACCGCGTCACCGAATCCGCTGTAGGTCTGAAACTCCGCCAGCGCCTGCTCCTTGGTGATTACTTTGACGTCCTGAATATCGGGATTTTGCCTGATGGTATTAGCAAACTTATTTGCCCTTGCCTCTGAGATTTCATCTTTAAGAAATAATGAGATTTGATTGCTGGCTTCCAAATTACCCGCCAACTGCTGAAGATTCGCCACCAGGATATAAAATCCGCTGGCCAGCGAAATCGCAATCGCCAACACCGTTATCGTCATCGCAGACGAGAACCGCGACGCGACTAATCGGCCAAGACTTGAAAACAATGCATGGGCATGGAGATTCCGATAGGCGTGGAATTTATCGACAAAATTACCGCCGGAAATTTTGGTTTGCCAGCGCGGCTCCTGTTTACCCGGTTTCTTATTCACCTGTTTCATAACTTAACTCGCAACCAGTTGACCGTGATCCAGCTTTAAGATCCGATGATTCATTTGAGCAATCAATGAAATATCATGCGAGGCAATCAATATGGTGACGCCGACCTGCTGAAACTGCTCGAACAAATGCATGATTTCGGCGGACAGCTCCGGGTCAAGGTTCCCGGTCGGCTCATCGGCCACAATCAACGGCGGCTTATTAACCACTGCGCGGGCAATCCCGACCCGCTGCTGTTCACCACCGGACAAGACTAGCGGATATTTTTTTTCTTTGCCCAGAAGGCCGACTTTATCCAATGATGCCCGTACCCGCCGGGAGACTTCATGGTGCCCGTAACCGGCTATCACCAGCGGCAATGCCACATTATCGAAAACCGTTCTGTCCTGCAGCAGTTTGTAATCCTGAAAAATCAGGCCTACTTTCCTGCGTATATAAGGAACCTGCCTGTCCTTGGCTTGGTTGAGATTCTCGCCGTCCAATAAAACCCGGCCCCGGGTGCAACGCTCGATGACCGCAATTAATTTCAATAACGTGCTTTTTCCCGCCCCTGAATGCCCCGTCAAAAAAGCCATTTCACCACGCTCCAGATGAAAACTGACATTGCGTAATACATCGCCGGCTCCAGGGTACCTCATACTGACATTATCGAACTTTAACATAGGTTTTTTGCATTATTCAGCAGTTAAAACAATAGAACACGGATGCCAAAAGTAGGCGCCTCCAGGCGACACGGATTTGACTGATAATCACTGATAAACTTGAACTTCTTGATAAAAATATATTATTGCCCACTATTCAGCCGTTATAAAAATGGCCTATAGCCACCTAAGGAAGCGCTGAATAAATTGATTTCGCTTGTGGTTCGACAAGCTCACCACGAACAAAATCAAAAACTTACCGTTCATCCTGAGCTTGTCGAAGGATTAAATCGGCGCTTACCTAAGAACGACCTTTAAAATCCGTGCGGATCCGTTTCATCAGCGTCATTCGTGTTCTATTATAGAATCAAGTTACGGGTTTTAGTCTTTGACAAACAATGCATCTACAAAAGCATCCGCATCAAAATCCTGCAGATCATCAATTCCTTCGCCTATCCCTATAAAACGGATCGGAATTCCGAACTGTTTGGCCAGCGCAAAAATAACGCCGCCTTTTGCGGTGCCGTCAAGTTTGGTCAGCGCCAAGCCGGTCAAGGCAACGGTCTCATTGAACAATCTTGCTTGCGACAGCGCGTTTTGCCCGGTGCCGGCATCCAAGACCAGCAATACTTCATGCGGCGCCGTTTCATCCAACTTGCTGATAATCCGCTTTACTTTCTTCAACTCGTCCATCAGGTTGGATTTCGTATGCAGGCGGCCGGCCGTATCGGCAATCAACACATCGATGCCTTTAGCTTGTGCGGACTGTACGCCGTCATAAATCACGGATGCCGAATCGGCCCCGGTATGCTGAGCCACCACATGGATATTATTGCGCTCGCCCCAGGTTTGCAATTGCTCGACCGCCGCCGCCCTGAACGTATCTCCGGCGGCCAGCATGACGCTATGGCCCTGTGCCTGCAATCGTTTGGCCAGTTTGCCGATAGTGGTGGTTTTGCCCGCGCCATTGACGCCGACGACCAGAATAACAAAAGGTTTGTCCTGCTTGGGGATATGCAGGGGTTTATTACAGGGCTGGAGCATACTCCGTAATTCCTGCTTTAAGGCTGCCGTTAACGCCTCGCCATCATTAAGCTGGTGCCTTTCAACACTCTCGGTCAAGCGCTTGATGATTTCGGTGGTCGCGTCCACGCCTATGTCGGCCATTAACAAGCTGGCTTCAATGGCTTCCAGCAAATCTTCGTCAATTTCTTTCTGGCCTAACGGAATCTGGGCCAATACCCCGCTAAGCCCGGAGCGGGTGCGCTTCAGCTGCGATTTAAGCCGCAGGTATAACGACTCGGGTTCTGTTACTACAGGATATGCTTCCTCCGCTTCGACAACCGTGCCTTCCGGTTGCAGCTCAATTTCTACGGCGGGCTTTGGCATTTCAACATAAGCGTACCGGCAGTAAAAACCGATAGCGATTAACGGCAGCATCAGCAATGCTGAAAAAGCGTTATGCGCGACCGCCGCCCACAAAGGCATCCCGAATTTGACGCCGATAACGCCGGAACCGATCTGTAGCAACAGCAACACGCTCAATCCCAAACCGGCTCTTCTTACCGGTCTCGGATGATGCGCCGATGTTGCGCTCAGCATCACCAACGTGAGCACGATAAAACAAACCAACGCACCGACCCTGTGCAGCCAGTTCGCGGCAACCTGCGCATCGAATGCGATAACGCCGGTATAACCCGAGCTTAATCCGCTGAATAAGTCCAGCGCAGTCCGATAGTCGGCTTTAGGCCACCACGAGCCATTACACGCCGGAAAATCCGAACAGGCTAAAGCGGCGTAATTGGTACTGACCCAGCCGCCCAAAACAATCTCTAAAAACAACACCAACATTGCCAACCTGACAAACAAGGCTAAACCGTTCCTTCGCAAAGCTAACGGCGAAACTTTCGGATTAACCCGCAAATACAGCCAGAACAGCAGCCATAGAGTCATCATCCCCAGCAGCAAATGCCCGGTCACAACAATCGGCATAACGTGAAACTTTACGGCCCACATGCCCAAGGCCGCCTGCAATCCTATCAAAACCGCCAGCATCGATGCGGCTGTTACGACCACCGGACGACTTTGTTGTTCGCGCCACGACAGCAAGGCCAGCAATAAAACGACCACGCCTAAGAGCGCGGCCAGATAACGATGCCCCATCTCCTTCCAGACTTTTGCAATATCGGGCGTCTGACCGGGGAAAGCCTCCGCCGCCTGCGCGATAAAATCAGCATGATCGCTAACCCCGCCCTGAGCGAAGTCGAAGGGGATAGCCTGCCCATAGCATCCGGGCCAATCAGGACAACCCAGCCCTGCCCCGGATAAGCGGACGTATGAACCTACAACGATAACTATTAAAGCTAAAAGAACGCCAAAGAGAGTTATTTTTCTAAACATTTTATTTTCCACTATCCTATTTGTGAAATTCGCAAAAGATGCATAAGATCGCTCTTTACGCTGTAGGGATCGAAACCCGGCTCGTACTGCATCATTAAGTTACCCAGCGGATCCATTAACAGCAGCATCCCGTCAGGAATATCGCCTTGCCTGATTTCGGCAATTTTCTTGATGACGGCGTCATTGGCTTTAACCCTTAACAAGGTATCGTCACCCGCCCACCATTTGCCCGCCGTTTCCGGCGCAACATCCTTTAACAGCAGGACTATACGGCGGGTACGGGTCAATTCTTTATTCAACATCAGCCGCAACTGTTTGGTTTTATGCATGGCTTCGAGGCATGTTTCATTGCACTCGCCGGTCGGAATGATATTTACCAACAACCAGTGGCCGGGAAGCTCGGACATATTATCAGTTGAAAACGGATCAAAACCGCTTAGGTCTTTGCGTTCGGTTGTCAGCGGCGGCGTAATTAACTGCCCATTGTTGGTTCGCCCGTTTACCAGCTGCGGATTCTCTTTTAGTCCCCACGCTATCAAAAACGGAATGATAGACATGCCAAAAATAACCAGGATTAATATATGATTTTTATTCTTTTGATTCTGCATCGTATTTTTTAAAGCTGTACCAAATAAATAGTATCGTTAGTGTCAATGCCAGCGCAAACCACTGAATTGCATAGGCCGTATGTTGTTCGGGCTGCATGATGGCCGGCGTCTGCCATTCCCGTTTAAATCCATCAGGCAAATTTTTAGCCAGTTCGATCTGGAATGGGAGCAACGAATAGCCCAATTTTTTAGCCAGAACATGACTATCGACCACCTGCACCACCGATGGCCAACCCTCTGTTGGGATTTCCGCTCCCGCTAATTTTATACCAACGCTGGGAAAATGATTAATCCGCCCGGCAATAATGGCTTGGGCCTGATTAATCTGCAAGTCAGGAAGCACCGAGCGATCATGATTTAAAGGAATCCAACCCCTATTCACCAAAACCGCCTTGGTTTCCCCGGTCAACACAAACGGCGTCAACACAAAATAGCCGGCTTTCCCG
Organism: Methylobacter sp. Wu8; assembly: GCF_036440755.1. Classification (NCBI taxonomy): domain Bacteria; kingdom Pseudomonadati; phylum Pseudomonadota; class Gammaproteobacteria; order Methylococcales; family Methylococcaceae; genus Methylobacter; species Methylobacter sp. Wu8. Next base: position 24,164 of record NZ_JAZGVT010000060.1, read on the forward strand.
CCGCTGATTTGGTTGTCTATCAAAAACTGATGGGCGACATCGTAACGCCCTGTAACTTCAACCTGCCTGTACCTTAATGTATCGGCGTTATTTTCAATGCCTTCGGACAAATGCAATGTTTCAGTTGCGCCCGCCTGTTTCTGCAACTCAAGTAATGCCCGTTTCTGTTCTGATCGGTCTAATTGCCACATTCCCAACCCGATCAACACCGGCAACAGGCACAAATAAGCTAATGTTGGAATTATTTTAAACTTCATCAATGAGCGTCCGACTGGATCATGCTTTTTTTATTTATCCTATTGGCACAAGAACCTAAATAACCGAGAATACAGAAACCTTAGCCATCAGCATAATTACATTCATGATTATAAAAAGCATCGTTATTATCGCCTTTATCCTGATAATTATCAGTCTAGGCTCCGCGCTATTTCATCTGGTTAAACACAAGACCGAAGAACAATCCGAAAAAACGGTCAAAGCGCTGACTTTTCGTATTGCGCTTTCAATCGTGTTGTTCATCTTCATTTTTATAGCTTTTGCAACCGGCATGTTCAAGCCGCATGGCTTGGGTGCTCGGATGCACTCGCAAAATCAAGCGCCGGCCGCTCCTAAATAAAAACATCCCCAACCATTTCGACAAAAAAAAAGCGCTGTCTGTTAGGCAGCGCTTTTTTAGTATGGCTGTTTAGATTAAATCACATAAACAAATACAAACAGTCCCAACCATACCACGTCAACAAAATGCCAATACCAAGCCGCAGCTTCAAAAGCAAAATGATTTTCCGGTTGGAAATGGCCTTTCCAGCTGCGAAACAAAACAACGCTCAGAATGATAGCGCCTACGCAAACGTGAAAACCGTGAAAACCGGTCAGCATGAAAAAAGTAGAACCATAAATGCCTGAGCCCAGCGTCAAACCCATCTCGGTATAAGCTTCATGATACTCAGATGCCTGGAGTGCAACAAACAAGAGCCCTAAACCGACAGTAGCGGCCAAACCTTTAATTAGCTGATCTCGGTTTTTTGCAAGCAAGCCATGATGAGCCCAAGTGCAAGAAACGCCGCTAGTCAACAGAATTAAGGTATTCAAAAAAGGCAAGCCCCATGCGCCCATAGGCTCAAACTCGCCGCCGACTTTACCAGGGCCATTGGTCGGCCAGACCGCTTCGAAAGACGGCCACAATAGTTCTTTAGTTGCAGCTCCTGTGCCTTCTCCGCCCAGCCAGGGTACCGACAAATTACGTGTATACCAAAGCGTGCCGAAAAAAACGGCAAAAAACATGATTTCCGAAAAGATAAACCACATCATGCCCATACGGTAGGAAATGCCTACTTGCGTACTGTACATGCCTGATTCGCTTTCCCCGGCCTGCAATGTAAACCAACCGGCCAGCATGACAATAAACACAGCCAAGCCCAGCGCCATCCAGGCTGTACCGGCCGATGAGCCATTTAAATAATTTGCAAATCCAGCCAGCATCATCACCAAACCACCCGTTCCAACGACCGGCCAAGTGGCTTTATGCGGAATGTAATACTCGTTACTTGTAGACATAGCCTTCCTCTCTCATTTTACTGATGTTTCAGTATTATCAAAAAATGTATATGCAAGTGTAATTGTTTTATATTGCTCAGGTAATTCAGGATTAACAACAAAACGCACCGGCATAATCCTGCCTTCTCGCGCCTTAAATGTCTGTTCTGAAAAGCAAAAACACTCTGTTTTTTTAAAAAATTCAGCGGCCGCTCCGGGAGAAATACTTGGAATTGCCCGAGCAACCATTACTTTATCGGTCTTATTTTCCGCATAAAAATTCACCGTATAATATTCGCCTGGATGAACTTTCAGTTTTTTGGCTTCTGAACGGAATTCCATCGGAGTGTCCTCATTCAGCGCCGTCATAAACTCTACGGTAACTTCTCTGTTTTTATCAACTTCGTAGCTGACTTCCTTAACAGCGGACGATTCAACTTTGCCGTTGAGTCCGGTTACTTCACACAAAACGTCATAAAGCGGAACCAGGGCGTAGCCAAAGCCAAACATTCCCAGCACCACAAACACCAATATCCGAACTAACTTAGCGTTTTTTTTCTTGGTGCTTTCGCTCATTGGGAAACGGCTCTTATCACTGCAAAAACATAAATAATGACGGCAACCGCGACCAATACCACTGCGGTCAAAATATTTTTCTGTTTGGTATTCATTATTTCACCTGATACGTTATCTAAGCAGGTTGCTTTATTTAAAGCAACCTGGAATGCAACAGCCTAGATATGTTCAGTAGGTATTACCGTGGGTGGCGTAGTAAAAGTATGGTATGGAGGGGGCGACGGCAAAGTCCACTCCAAGCTATGCTTGGCAGCATCTTCCCATACTTCATCAGTTACCTTTTCGCCTGTTCCGCCTTTGATTGTATCGATAACAATGTATAGGAACAACAACTGGCTGGCGCCGAATATAAAACCGCCAATACTGGAAATCATATTCCAATCCGCAAATTGCACCGCATAATCAGGAATTCTGCGCGGCATACCGGCAAGCCCCAAGAAATGCTGTGGAAAGAACAGGATGTTTACCGATACCACAGACAACCAGAAGTGCAGCTGACCGATTCTTTCGTCATACATATGCCCGGTCCATTTAGGCAGCCAAAAATAGCCGGCAGCCATCAATATAAAAACAGAGGCGGGAACCAACGTGTAATGGAAATGGGCGACAATAAAGTAAGTATCGTGATATTGAAAATCAGACGGCGCAACAGACATCATCAAACCGGTGAATCCACCCATTGTAAATAAAACGACGAAAGCAATACTAAATAGCATCGGCGTTTCAAAAGTCATCGCCCCTTTCCACATGGTCGCGGTCCAGTTGAAAACCTTAACGCCGGTAGGAATCGCAATCAGCATGGTTGCATACATGAAGTACAACTCACCTGCTATCGGCATACCCACTGTAAACATGTGGTGAGCCCAGACGATAAACGACAAAAATGCAATTGCAGCCGTCGCATAAACCATTGAGCTGTAGCCAAACAAAGGCTTACGAGCAAACACAGGGATAATGGTGGAAGCCACGCCGAAAGTGGGCAGAATCATTACATAAACTTCGGGATGACCAAAAAACCAGAAAATGTGTTGATAAAGAACCGGGTCACCGCCGCCAGCCGCATCAAAAAAGCTGGTGTGAAAAAACTTGTCTGTTAACAGCATAGTCACCGCACCCGCAAACACAGGCATGATTGCGATTAACAGGAAAGCGGTAATCAACCAGGTCCAAACAAACATCGGCATTTTCATTAAAGTCATGCCGGGGGCACGCATATTGAAAATAGTGGCGATAATGTTGATCGCACCCATGATTGACGAGATACCCAGCAAATGCACCGAGAAAATCGCAAAAGGCAAGGCCTTACCGGTTTGCAATACCAAGGGCGGATACAAAGTCCATCCGCCGGCAGGTGCGCCGCCTTCCATGAACAAGGTGCTGGCCAACAATAAAACACCGGCAACCAGCAACCAGAAGCTCATGTTGTTCATGCGCGGCAATGCCATATCAGGAGCGCCAATCATCATTGGAATCATCCAGTTGGCCAAACCGACGAAAGCAGGCATAACTGCGCCAAACACCATGACCAACGCGTGCATGGTGGTCATTGAATTAAAGAACTGGGGATTAACAAACTGCATACCCGGCTCAAACAATTCGGCGCGAATAATCATTGCCATGGTGCCGCCGACAAAGAACATCGCCAGAGCAAACAACAAATATAATGTGCCAATATCTTTATGATTGGTGGTAATAACCCATCTTAACAGCCCCTTAGCAGGACCATGATCATGCTCATGATGATCATCATGTTCAGCGACTACAGCAGACATATTTCATACCTCTTGAATATATAAAAAAGATTAGATCGATAAGAACGCAATGACTTATTCATTTTTTAATCTGCCGCCGGTGATGCCGATTGCAGAGTCTGGATAGCTGAAGGCTGAATAGAATCACCCACTGAATTACCCAGACCATTACGGGTATATGCTACTACTGCAGCGAAATCGACAGCGCTTAACATTTTTCCGAAAGCCGGCATCATGCCTTTTCCGTTCAACATCAGCTTGACCTGAGCGTTAATGTCGCCTGTTACTACCGGACTTGCCTTTATAGCTGGAAAAGTACCCGGCAAACCTGCGCCATCCGCCATGTGACATGAGGAACAGTTGGTGTCGTAAACAGCTTTACCTTTAGCAACCAACTCTTCAGTTGTCCATTGCTTGCTGGCCGAACCGGCTTCAGCCACCATAGCCGCTTTTTGCTGCTCCACCCAGGCGTTGTAGTCAGGTTCGTCCATTGCAATGACGACAATCGGCATAAAGCCATGATCTTTACCGCAAAGCTCGGTACATTGACCACGGTAAGTCCCCGGTTCGTCTACAGACGTCCATGATTCGTTAATAAAACCGGGATTGGTATCTTTTTTCCAGCCCAGGTCGGGAACCCACCATGAATGGATTACGTCTTTCGAGGTGAATACGAAACGAATTTTCTTTTTAGTCGGAATAACTAGCGGTTTATCAACATTCAACAAGTAATTAGGAACCGACCTGGGATCAAGACCCGAACCGACTTGACGTACCTTGTTGCTGGCTTCATCCAGGCTACTGAAAAAATGAATGCCGTTATCAAGATATTCATATTCCCACTTCCATTGATGTCCGGTTACCTTAATAGACATTTCGGATGCTTGCACATCATCCAGTTCCATCATGGCTTTTGTGGCTGGAATAGCCATGCCAACCAGGATCAAAGTCGGGATAATCGTCCAAATGATTTCAACGGTCGTATTTTCATGAAACTGCGCCGCTTGATGTCCTCTTGATTTACGGTGATGGTAAATCGAGTAGAACATCGTTCCGAACACGCCGATGCCTATGAATACACAAATCCATAGAATCAGCATATGCAGGTCATAAATGTCATGACTGACCTTTGTAACCCCTTTCATTAAATTGAGCGTATATTCCGCCTGTGCTGTTCCTAGGCCCAAAGCCATTAAGATCAGACCTGCGAACAGTTGCTTTGCTTTCTTCACGGAGCAGCCTCCTCGTTAGTAGTTATAAACTCTTGTATGCGTTATATCGTTTCGTAATTTCAGGGCATGGGATGGCCGACCCTTTTCCATTTACGTAATAATTATCACAAATAATCTTTTCGATTTTACCCTATGAGGGCAATCTATACCAGATGTCCTTTTCCTGATTTTATGTGTTGCAAAGAAAAGGCTTGTGAATCAATGTAACTCACAAGCCTTTTGTTTTTTAGCGTTGAAATTCGATCAGCTGTTTAACGCATCGGCATAAGCCATATCGAAGTTAGGAATGTGATTATCCAACCACCCTTTAACCAATTGACCGACGCTTTCGTCAACTTCCGCTTGGCCTGCATGAAATTTTGCCTGAAGACCACCGCAAATACCTACCAAGGCGTCATGCTCTTCCTTGTGGCGTTCATAGCCTGCATAGCCCTTTGCCTGCATTTCTCTTTCTTCATGGGCAAAATGATCCACTACATATGAAATAAGATCGTCTAATTGCGCACCGATTGCAGAGCGCTCTGCGCCGCCTGTTGCCAAGTCATACAGCTTATTAAGTTTATCAAACAAGATTTGGTGTTCCTGATCCGCAAAGCCGACATTTGTACCGTACTGACCGGCTGTCCAAGTAATTAAAGCCATAATATTTCTCCTGATGTTTTTATTATTGATATATACCGCAAAAATATTATGGATTATATCCGCCGCCAAATCCATCTTTAATTTTTGTTATAAATCAACTTTTTCCAGGATTATCAAAAATCTATTTCCTGCTAATTTCGGCGCGAAGCGAGCTATATCAGAATACTTTCAACGTTAGTGCAGCTTTGCCAGAAACGCCGGATCCACTCGGCAGCCGCCAATCTCCGGCCGATCCAGCAAATTCTGTTCAAAATCCCGGTAAGTCGATAACTGAAATGCAATACGCGTAATCTTGCCGCCGGAAAATTCAAATTCCATCGCACCGCCTTTAACGCGCGGACTGCCTTCTTTTGTAGTGAACAACAAAATCCCCGCATTGCCGGCAAATTTTCCCAGCCCATCGGGAGCCGGGCGCGCACAACTGAGTTCGCTTATTAATAACCCTGAAAAGACTTGCGCTAATTGGCCGGCGCTGACGATAACCCCCTCACCGGGAATGGCTGCCTGAGAAGGCGCTGCCGCAACAGGTCCAGCCGGAGCAGAAGCATCCACTGGAGGCGCTGCCACCACAGGAGGATTCAATAACAATTCCAGGCCGAAATCACCTAAATGGTTTTGCAGCAACACACTGCCGTCGCCATTTTTCGCCGTAGCCAGCAAAGGGAACAGTTGCTGCTCCATTTCCACCTTGTTTGGGTTTTTCAGCACCGCGACCAACTGCCGTTCAATCGACTTAAGCGGCGTGAACAGTTGCTCTTTTTTCTGGCTCGCCTCACCCATCTGATCCCAATCGGACTGCGTATTAACCGGCAAACCCATCGCTTTCATGACCGCATAGTCATCAGGTGCCAGACAGTTAGCAAAGTTTTTGCTGCGATAACCTTCCAAAACCTTGGGCCGCATTTCTTCACTCAACGTTTTTTGCCGGCTGACATTGTAATTATTCCAATCGCCATTCTTAGCCAGAAAATAGTAAATCACCGCGTTGCGATCAAATTTATTAAAGCCCAAATCTTTCAGCACCAGCTTCAATTTCCGGCAATTGCCTTCGACGTCCTGGTAATTATTCCAGTCAGGCTTTAGATTCGGTTTTGCCGGATGTTTCGATTGCTCGATCAGCTGTTGAAGATTGATTTCCCCGGCCGCTGATTTCATCGGCGAATAGCCTATTTCTTCGAACGACAAATCGCGCGCGTCCGGGATGCCGTCGGCAGTCGTCTTTAATAACAAAGAAGGCAGAATTTCCGGATAAATCTTCAGTTCGCCCAGTTGCTTGGTATCCGATCCAAACAGATTCATCCCGCCTTCCGCCACATCAAAAACCTTAAACATCGTCTGATTCAGCGTTCCGGTCTTACCCGAATAAGCCGTGGCGACAGGCAGCGAATGCGACTCCGAGCTATGTTTGGCCGATTGATGGGTCGCAGGCGTTGTTACTTCCGCTTGCTGATTGCTCTTTACCCATTGCCCGGCAACCTGCCCCATGATTGCAACCCCCATGCCGACGCCTGTCAACGCCAATAAATTGCCGGCCGCATTCACATCATTGACCAGGCTTGACACGTCCACATCGCTGTTAGCGTTAGTGTAAAAATTATAATCGACCAGGGTTTCCTTGCCTGAATCCAGGCGTATCCAGGGCGTCAGGTAAAGTTTTTTAGCATCGAAGGTAAAATTGCATTTGCCTGTTGTCGCCTGATACAAAAAGCCGGTCGCTTCACGGCTGAATTTAAGCGCCTCGTTACGCACGTTATAAATAAGGGCGGCCGATAAATCGCCTTTCCCATAAGACGGCGTCATATTAGTACAGCCGCCTTTTAATACGTTGTCACCTTTAAAATCGAACTCCGAAATCAACCGTACATAATAGTCGTCGCCATCAATAGCTTGAAAGCCTTGCAACGGTTGAAACTGGCTGGCCTGGGTTGACGGGTGATCAACCACAATTTGCCGGGTTGTTGTACATCCCGACAACAGCGTACCGGCAACTAAAATGAATTTTACGGATGAGATAGTGCGAATCGACATGCATTAACCTTGCGCCGTCAGATAACGGCGAATCAAACTGAAAAAAAATCAAAATAATAGGGCTTTATCAAAGACTTTGTCATGCTTTATTTTGCCAAGCCAGCGGCAAAAGCATCACAAATACACAGTTACATCTTCAATTGTTCGGCGAAAAAATCAAAGTCAGCGACTTCCCTATAGGGCAACACACCCAACAAAGGCGCATCCACCGTGCTTTTTATGGTTTGGATATTCTGGTCGCCGCCTAACAATTCCGGCTCTGTACAGACTGCGATCCAGCCGACACAGTTCACGCCTGACTGCGCGACCGCCTGATAAGTCAGTCTTGCATGATTGATACAGCCGAGCCTGATAGCGACAACCATAATAACCGGCAGAGCCAGCAATTTTGCCAAATCGCTGATAGTTTCGCGCTCATTTAAAGGCGCATACCAGCCTCCGGCGCCTTCGACGACAATGATGTCGGCCAGGGTTTTCAATGTCTCGAACCCGGCTGCCAACTGACCCAGCTTAACCGGATTATTTACACCTGCAATGTGCGGCGAAACCGGCAGCTCGTAGGCGTAAGGATTGATCAAGTCATAGTCGATCGGCAATGACGCATTTGCTTGTATCAGCAACGCATCTTCATTTTTCAGCCGCCCTCCCTGTATTAAACAGCCTGAAGCAACCGGCTTCATGCCCGCAACCGATTTCCCTTGGCTTTTAAAATAACGCATCAGCGCAATCGTCGCCCAGGTCTTGCCGACATTGGTGTCGGTACCGGTTATAAAATACCCTTTTTCCATTAGCTTGCCGTAACCATAATGACCTCGAAAGTCGCCGGAATCAGTTCGCCGGTTCGATGCCGCTCGTAAGCCGCAACCATCCGCTGCATCTGCGCCTTGGTAGTGATACTTTTGTTACGCCCGGCAAGCACATTATGCGCGCCGATATGTTTCAACTCCTTCATCAACGTCAAAACCGAATCGTAGTTTGATATATAAACATTGGTTTCAACTACTATCTCTGTATAACCCGCCAGCTGAAGAAAACGTCTTAGCCGCCGCTCACTGTAAAAGTCATTAACATGATTAAAATCGTCGGCTTCCGCCCACGCCGCTTTTAATTCCTGTAGCGTTTGCGGGCCGAATATCGAGAAAACAAGGCGTCCGCCCGGTTTCAATACCCGCTTAATATCGGCAAAAACGCCTTCCAGATTGACGCACCACTGCAACGCGAGATTGGAAAACACGCCGTCGACAACGTGTCCGGCGAGCGGCAATTGTTCGGCATCGGCGCATACATAGCCGACATTGGCCGTATCGATGAGTTTTGTTCGCGTCACCTGCAACATCGGCAACGCAATATCCAAGGCGATAATAGGCCTTGTACGCGCCAACAGCCCGGCGGTTAAAAAACCGGTGCCGCAACCCAAATCCAACAAAGTTCCGGCCGGATTCTCTTTATCGACACTGTCCAGCAGCACCTTACCGACACTGCGCTGCAAGTCGGCAACGCCGTCATAAGTCACCGAGGCCGCAGCAAACGACTGCCTGATTTTGGCTTTATCTAAATACATTATTCATCCATAAATCGGGAAATAATCGCCGCCGTTTCCGAGCCGTGCGACAAAAACGGCACATGCCCTGCCCTGTCGATAATATTCAATTCCAGACTCGGCAATAACCGCCGCATTTTTTGACCTACGGCTACAGGAACTAAGGTGTCCAGGCCGCCCAACACGACCGAAACAGGGACGCTCAATCCTGATAAAACCGGCCTCAAGTCTGCCTGTTTAAGTATATCCAAGCCTCCCTGCAAAGTGGCTTGATCCGGCGCATCGCATTCGAATACGGCTGTTTTAAGCGCCTTCAAAAGCGCTTTCCGATCCGGCATGCCGTTGACCTGCAAGGATAAAAAACGCAGCAAGGTCGCCTGACAGTCATTATTCAAATGCTCGGCAAAATCATCCAGTAACCGGGCATCCATGCCCGGCCATGCTTGCGTTCCCAAGCCGGAGCTTGGGAACAAGGGATTCCCCGCCAGCAAGATCAGTGCAGATACCCGCTCAGGATAACGACCGGCTATATCCAGCACCACCGTCGCGCCCAACGACCAGCCCAGCCAACAACTCTTCTCGGGAACCACTTTAATCAACTCTGCGCCAACCCGTTCCAGCGTAAACGGATCAATTACTTCGCTACGCCCGTGCCCCGGCAAATCGATGCAAGTCACCCGGTAATGCTGTGCCAATTGCCGGGCAAACTCGCGCCAGATACCGGTATGCATCGCCCAGCCATGCACCAGCACTATGGGCTTGCCTTGCCCGAACGTTTCCAAATGGATTTTTGTCACTTGCTGCCTGCAATTGCTTCGGCTAACGCGTCCAACAACCGATCGACATGCTGCTCTTCATGCAAAGCTGAAAAAGTCACCCGCAGCCTGGCACTGCCTTGAGGCACCGTAGGCGGACGAATCGCGCTGACCAGAAAACCGGCAGCCAATAAAGCATTGCTGATGTCTACGGCCCGCTGACTGCCGCCTATTAAAATAGGCTGAATGGCCGACGATGACGGCATCAATGTTATGCCCAACTGCTCTGCACCCAGTCTGAACCGCTCGGACAGTTGTCTAAGCTTGTCCCTGCGCCAGTTTTCCGCGATCACAATTTTCAAGCTCGCCCGCGTCGCCTCGGCAACCGCCGCCGGTAACGCGGTGGTATAAATATAAGCGCGAGCTTTCTGGATCAAGGTTTCAATCAACACCTCGGAACCGGCGACGAACGCACCGAAAGTGCCCAAGCCCTTGCCCAAAGTCCCCATCAGCACCGGCACATCATCCTGATTAAGGCCGTAATACTCCAGAATCCCGCCGCCGTGCTCGCCGATCACACCCAGCCCGTGCGCATCGTCAACCATCAGCCAGGCATCATGTTTTTTTGCGGCAACCGCCAATTCGTCCATCGGCGCAAAATCCCCATCCATGCTGAATACGCCATCGGTAACGATCAGCGTGCGGCCCAAGGTTTTATCCAGGTTTGCGCCAAGATCGACTGCGTCAGCATGGGCATAGCGCTTAAATCGTGCGCCGGACAACAATCCGCCGTCCAGCAAAGAGGCATGGTTTAACCGGTCTTCAAACACCGCATCGCCGCGGCCCAACAACGCCGAGATCACGCCGATGTTTGCCATGTATCCCGTGGAAAACAATAACGCCCGGTCGCGCCCCGTAAACTCCGCCAGCTCTTCTTCCAGCGCATGATGAGCCGCACTGTGTCCGCAGATTAAATGCGCCGAACCGCTGCCGACGCCGTATTTATCCGCCCCGGCTTTAAACGCGTTGACCACATCGGGATGATTGGCCAGCCCCAGATAATCATTGCTGCAAAAATTGACGATATGCCTGCCGTCAATTTCCAGGTTAATGCCTTGAGGCGATGCTATGACCCGCCTGGAACGATACAAGCCTTGCCGGGCAATATCGTCTAGGCTGATTGTTAATTGTGAGAATGGAGGTGTCATAAAAATCGGTAATACTCACCACGAAGAATGAAATATAAAACTTCGTATTCTTCGTGTCTTCGTGGTGAATAATTTCTTGACTGGCAACAGGATGATTTAATTCATCAAGCGTAACTTGAACCGCCGGAATGCACACCCAAGCGGTCAAACAACGCCAAATCACGGTTAGTCATCGGATTATCGGTGGTCAATAATTTATCGCCGTAAAAAATCGAGTTGGCACCAGCCAAAAAACACAGCGCCTGCATTTCATCGCTCATGTTATTCCGTCCTGCGGACAAGCGCACCCGCGACTTGGGCATCATGATTCTGGCAACCGCTATGGTTCGGATAAAGATGATCGGGTCCAGCGATTCGGTACCCATCAGCGGAGTGCCTTCAACCTGCACCAGCATATTGACCGGCACGCTTTCAGGGTGCTTGGGCAGGTTTGCCAGTTCGATCAACAGATTAGCGCGGTCGACATCGCTCTCGCCCATGCCGACGATGCCGCCGCAACACACATTAATCCCAGCATCCCTGACCCGCGCCAGCGTGTCCAGTCGGTCCTGGTAAGTCCTCGTGGTGATGACTTCGGAATAATAGTCTTCCGACGTATCCAGATTGTGATTGTAATAATCCAGGCCGCCTTCTTTTAACCGGATCGTTTGGGTATCGGTCAGCATGCCCAAGGTTACGCAGGTTTCCAGGCCCAAAGCCTTGACGCCCTGAACCATTTCCACGACCCGTTCCACATCCCTGTCTTTAGGCTGACGCCAGGCCGCACCCATGCAGAAACGCGATGCGCCTTGATCTTTGGCAAGTTGCGCCGCCTGCAAAACCTTATCGACCGGCATTAAGGCCTCGGGCGTCAAATCGGAATCATAACGGGCGCTTTGCGGGCAATAGCCGCAGTCTTCGGAACAGGAGCCGGTTTTGATGCTCAACAGACTGCTAATCTGAACCTCATTGGGATCGAAATTCTCCCGATGTACGGTTTGCGCCTTAAAAATCAAGTCATTAAAAGGCAACGCATAAAGCGCTTGCACTTCATTCAACTGCCAGTCATGGCGAATTGCAGGGTTTGCAGACATTCTGTTAAGCTCCGGTTACGGTAATATTTAAACAAAGACAATTCATAATCTTGTCAACCTGTTCAAATGAAAATGGTATACAACTGGATCAATATTATACAGGATTACTTGCTTCCGCCTACCTGCATCTTGTGCGGCAATCCAGGATGCAATTCGCGCGACCTCTGCCATTCTTGCTACACGCATTTGCCTAGAAATAATCTGTGCTGTTATCGCTGCGCGGAAATACTGGAAACGCCGGTCACCACTCCCGTGCTGTGCGGCCGCTGCCTGAGCCGCCAACCTGCCTTTGACGAGACTTACGCTCCGTTCATTCATCAGGGAGCTATCCGGCATCTGATCGGCACTTTGAAATTCAGCTCCAATTACAAAAACGCCCGCTTACTCGGCATGTTGCTGGCCGACCACCTGAAACAAACCGCAGAACGCCCCGACTTGATTTTACCGGTTCCACTGCATAAAACCCGTTACCGCCAGCGCGGCTTCAACCAAGCCATAGAAATCGCCAGAACCGTCGCCAAAGAATTACAGATCCCGTTAGATGTAACCAGTTGCAGTCGGCACCGAGACACGCCCCATCAAACCCAGTTACCCGCCAAAAAACGCCAAAAAAACCTGAAAAACGCCTTTTCCGTCATCAAGCCTATTCATGCACGGCATATCGCGATACTTGATGACGTCATGACCACCGGCTCAACAGCTCATGAATTGGCTTATGTATTGAAAAAAGCCGGAGTCGGCCGGGTTGATGTTTGGGTGTGCGCCAGGGCTTGATTCGCATCAGCGCCAAAAATCGGCAATATGCCGCCAACGGCGCTGGAAAGATATGCAAAACATTCAGGCGGCCCACATACTCTGAATGAAATATGCGCCCCCGAGCACCAGTAAGCGAAGAATCTTCTATTCTTCGGCTCGGATACGGGCAAGCTTTCTGCGATGTAGAAAAATATAAGCCGTCACCAAAACAACGCTGGCCGCCAACACATCGATAATCACTTGATGAGAGTATTGCTTGATTAAGTCTTCGTTATGACCCAACAAATAGCCAATCCATGTCAAAATGGATACCCAGATGAACGCGCCGAGCAATGTATAAATAGAAAATTTGATGTGACTCATGCCCGCCAATCCTGCCGGCAGCGAAATCAAATGGCGGATAACCGGTAACAGTCTCCCAATAAACGTAGAGATTTCACCATGACTGGCAAAATAATCTTCAACACGACGGAAATGCTCTTCGGTTATGAACACATAACGTCCGTACTTGAGTAGCAGCGGTCTTCCCAAATAATGCGCGGCAAAATAATTCAGATAAGCGCCAAACAGACTGCCCAAAGTGCCGCTGAGTATGACCAAAGTCATGCTCATTTTCCCTTGTTGCACCAGATAACCTGCCGGCGGCATGATGATTTCGCTGGGAATTGGCACTACCGAACTTTCCAACGCCATCAGCAAAAAAATACCGATATAGCCCATAGCGCCGATAGTTGTGACCAGCCAGTTGATTACTTCGTGTAGCATTTATTGTCTCTATGTTGATGAATGAATGAGTTTCTTTGCCGTACAAAGGCGGACAAACATTACCAGAGAACACCGATCAAGGACACCAAAAAAGTTCGCGCAAGCAGCTTAAACATAGTAGCCCCGAAATTCGGATAATAGTTTAAGCGATGCCCCGAGCTAAATTAGAGACTGAACATGAGTGAAAAGAAACAAATACATTATTGCGTTTATGGCTCGCGCCGCATGAAGAAATACCAGGTTGAGTGCGGCGATTGATGCAGAAATGAGGCTTGGTCGGCATGGCGCCCGGCCCGAATATCCGTAAACCGCAACACAAATTTATCCGCACCGACTCCGTGGCGTGGACATTGTTCGGCCCAATTTGGAAGTGTGAACTGAGGTCTATCTTAATTTTTGTCTGGACAATGGGGGACACTTTGCTACAGGCATCTATGCCTTATCTCAACCTAATTGGGCATGCGTTTTTTAAAAAATGCAGCACTCCAAACATACTTATGATCTCTGCTCAACCCTACACTACATCGCCCAAATGCCCATAAGCCGGCAACGTTTCCAGCCGTTTATCCTCCAAAGGTTTGCCCACGGTAAAATGATAGAGGCTTTGGAATTCATCATTCTTGATGCCTAAAAGCTCATGCATGCTGTCATCAAAGTAACAGCCGATTCCTGTGCCGCGAAGACTTGCCGCTTCGGCTTCCAGATACAGCGTTTGGCCTATCAGGCCGCACTCCCAGAACAGGCGGCGGTATAGCCACGGCTCCGTTTCGATGACTTCGCCAAATTCCGCAATCATTCCCATACTGAAGGCGCTGTCGCTGGCGATGGGTTGATGGCAGGACAGCGTTTTGGCGATCTGCCGGCAATCGCCTGAATACAGATGATAAAGCGGCAAAGCTTCGGAGACTTTCTGCCAGTCGAAATCAGCCAGGGTTGCGGCCTGCAATGGTTCAAGGGCATCGTTATGTCTCGGCAGCGCATAGATGCCGGGGGCTAAACCTTCAACCCGATGCACAAAAATAAACAGGTGAATTTTCGGCGGCCAGCGCCACAGTTCAAATGCGGCTGTGGTCGGCAAAACGGCGGCCAGCATCCGGTAAAAATCGGTCTGCGGCATCGGCGGCATTTTGCCGTCAAACTGCTGCGCGCTGCGGCGCTGGCGGATGATTTGCGTTGCCGTTTTGGTGCAGGAGGATTTTATAAGTGACTGGTCGCACCGGTTCCCTACCGGTTGCGACACTTCTGATCTCCGTGGATGGAGGAAATGCCGAGGACTGCCGGGAGCAGTCTCGGCCGCCATCCTTGGCGGTCGTCGGGTGGTTTGCCAATCAGGTTCTTCAGTTCGCGGTTTGCTTACGGCGGCTGAGACTTCATCGATGACCGGCCATTTATACATATGATAGGCGCAAAGGCTGTCGGCTTTTCCGAACCAGTCTCCCGATACCGCGGCTTCCAGCAGGGCCTTGGCATCTAACGACTTACTGTCGGCATGCGTATGAATCCGGCAAATCATATCGGGGGATTCATGTTCCTGCTTTTTAAAATCATCCCGGTCAAGTCCCAATAGCTTGGCGATGTCGCCATCCGACCATTCGGTCAGCAACTCAACCGACCAGCCCAGCGCCGTCGCCGCGTATTGCAACGCTCCCAAGGCATGACCTATGTCATGCTGGCAATAGCGGAAGGCTCTTTCGCCGTATTTCCAAGCCTCACGCCAATGGATTGATGACAAGCCGATCAGCATGCCGGAATCTAAGGAATTGTCGGAAAACCGACAACGCTGCTCAAGGCTGTGATCGTGACTAACATAGTGGTAAACGCCTGATTTAATAAAGGTATTCCCGGCGCTGATCAGGTAAGCCTCAGTCGGGTGCAGGTTGCCGCTGGAAGGATTGCAGCGCAATGCCCAGCGGCTGGGGCCGAATTGTTTCCATGCCGACAGGCCGAAGGCCAATTCCAGCAATAAACCGGCATTAGACAGATTTAACGGTTTTGCCGGTATTGTTTCCGGGGTGTCCAGGTCGGCAAACAACGGTTCAAGTCCGGTTCCGGGTAAGGGCAGCGTGACAATCTCGCAACCGGAAAAACGCCGGAATTGATCGGGTTGGTCTTCCCAGTCGATGGATTCAGGGCCTCTGGCGTATCGCTCCAGGCTATGCTTGGTGCGGTTGTGGTAGTTCAGGACGGTTTCGGTTTGTTTATTCATTGGGTTAAATCCAAGTCATAGCGCGAAATGCCCTTCGACAAGCTCAGGGCGAACGGGTGTGGTATCGATAGCATTGCATGTCCGATCTACATGTAACTGCTTGGCGGCTGCTAACTATAATTGATGGAACACGGATGATACTGATCGGACGACTTTAAACGGATTCTTGAAATCCGAAGCCCCGTTTATTATGCGCTTTAATCAGCATTTAATCCGTGTCGCCTAGAGGCGCCTACTTTTGGCATCTGTGTTCCATTTTCTATAGCTATATTAATTAACCAACTTAGGCTCCATAGCCAAATCTTCAAGCCAGCAGCCAATCGGGTTGCCCAGATTCATATCCTTGTCTTCAAAGCGTACCAGAAAAACGCTGCGATCCGGCTCTTCTTCCACATGCCCGATCAGGGTAATGACACCGCGGGTTCCGGCTTCGGCCAATATTTCACCTTCGCTGCCTCCGGGTATTGAGCCATCATCGGTAATCGTCTTTGCCGCATAAACGACGTCGCCTAACTCTAAATCTTCTACGTTCATTTCGTATCTCCTTTGTTTTGTAGCAAACCTTACATTGTCAGCTGGTTATGTGGTTGAAACCCGTTTGATAATACATTGTTTATTGTGTGGATGTTTTGTTAACGCCTTATTAAACAAGCCATTACTATCTAAATAATGATATGGCATACAGGTTGCTTTAGGTATTAACAAGAACGATGCCATACATTCAGGAGTGCATAAAATGATTACATTAACAGAAAAGGCCATCACCGCTGTCGGCCGCTTTATTGCCAGTTCGGAAACGCCCACGGCAGGTCTGCGGATAGAAGTCACCGACGGCGGTTGCTCGGGTTATCAATACGGCTTGAAGCTCGAAGGCAGCCATACGCCTGAGGATACCGTGATTGATTGCGGCGAGGTGAAAGTGTTTATCGATCCGGCCAGTTTGCCGATGCTGGACGGCATGTCGGTCGATTTTCTCGACAGCATCGACGGTTCGGGATTCAAGTTTACCAACCCTAATGCGGCTAAAAGTTGCGCTTGCGGCACATCGTTTAATACCAGTGCCGAAGGTACCGGAACTAAAACCTGTTCTTAGGAAATCTCTGAACAAGTTGATTCCGTTCATGGCTCGCCACGAACGGAATCAACGCAGACCGTTCGTCCTGAGCTTGCCGAAGGACATAAGCAGAGACTTCTTAACGCACCAGTAAACTCAATCCGAGGAAAAAGCCATGTGGGACTATTCAGACAAAGTTAAAGAACATTTTTTCAACCCGAAAAATGCGGGCGCGGTCGTTGACGCCAACGCGACAGGCGAAGTGGGCTCTATCAGTTGCGGCGATGCGTTGCGGTTGACCTTGAAGGTCGATGATGAGAGCGAAGTAATCCTTGAGGCGGGCTTTCAAACTTTCGGTTGCGGTTCGGCGATTGCGTCGTCATCGGTGCTGACCGAAATCATCAAAGGCATGACGCTGGATGAAGCGTTAAAAGTGACCAACCAGGATATCGCCGATCACCTGGAAGGTTTGCCGCCGGAAAAAATGCACTGTTCGGTCATGGGACGCGAAGCGCTGCAAGCGGCAATCGCCAATTATCGCGGCGAAGAGTGGAAAGACGATCATGAAGAAGGCGCATTGATTTGCAAATGTTTCGCGATTGATGCGGTGATGATCGAGGAAATGGTCTGGGCCAATAAATTGCGCACCGTTGAAGACGTCACCAACTTCACCAAAGCGGGCGGCGGCTGCGCGGCTTGCCATGAAGACATCGAAGCGATCCTGGAAAAAGTGCTGGCCGAAAAGGGCGAGAAATTCGATCCGACCGCCGCCCCAGTTGAAGCTCCGGCAAAAATCTCGGCCGTTAAAGCGCCGCTGACCAATCTACAACGCATCAAAAAAATCGAGGAAGTGCTGGAGTCGCTAAGACCTTCGTTGATGGCCGACGGCGGCGACGTGGAACTGGTCGAAGTCATCGGCAACACCGCTTACGTCAACATGACCGGCGCGTGTAACGGTTGCCAGATGGCGGCGATGACGATCGCGGGCATTCAACAACGGCTGATGGAAGTCATGGGTGAATTTATTAAAGTCGTCCCGGCATCGGAAATGAAAAAATTAGTCAATATTGAGGTGGCGTGATGACTGACATTTATCTGGATAACAACGCCACCACCAAAGTCGATCCTGCGGTGGTCGATGTGATGATTCCTTATTTCCTTGAGCAATACGGCAATCCGTCATCAATACACAAATTCGCCG
Organism: Methylobacter sp. Wu8; assembly: GCF_036440755.1. NCBI lineage: Bacteria > Pseudomonadati > Pseudomonadota > Gammaproteobacteria > Methylococcales > Methylococcaceae > Methylobacter > Methylobacter sp. Wu8. Next base: position 42,484 of record NZ_JAZGVT010000060.1, read on the forward strand.
ATGGCGTGGCGCGCGGCCTTAAACAGGCCCGGCAACAGGTACAAGCCTTGATCGGCTGCGAACATGACTCCGAAATCATTTTCACCTCGTGCGGCACCGAATCCAATTCCACGGCGATTCTTTCCGCGATCAAGGCGCAACCGAACAAAAAGGAAATCATCACCACCACGGTGGAGCATCCGGCGATTTTAAGCCTGTGCGATTACCTTGAAAAAGAAGGCTACACGATCCACAGAATGCCGGTCGATAAAGCCGGACGCTTGAACCTGGAATCCTACAAAAAACTGTTGTCCGACCAGGTGGCGATAGTGTCGGTAATGTGGGCCAATAACGAAACCGGCACCATTTTCCCGGTCGTCGAAATGGCGGCTTTGGCCAATGCCGCAGGCGTGATGTTCCATACCGACGCGGTGCAGGCGGTCGGCAAGATTCCGATGATGTTGCAGGACACCAAGATCGACATGCTGTCTTTGTCCGGCCATAAGCTGCATGCGCCCAAAGGCATCGGCGTTTTGTACCTGCGCCGCGGCACCCGTTATCGTCCGTTATTGCGCGGAGGACATCAGGAGCGCGGCAGACGGGCAGGAACCGAAAACACCGCGTCAATTGTCGGCCTGGGCAAGGCTTGCGAACTGGCGCTGTCGCATATCGAATATGAAAACACCAAAGTCAAAGCCATGCGCGACCGCCTGGAACGCGGCATTACCGAACAGATTCCGCATTGTTTCGTGACTGGCGACATGTACAACCGCCTACCCAACACCACGGACATCGCGTTTGAATATATCGAAGGCGAGTCGATTTTGATGCTGCTGAATAAAGCCGGTATCGCGGCGTCAAGCGGTTCGGCGTGTACTTCAGGCTCTTTGGAGCCTTCGCATGTAATGCGGGCCATGGATATTCCTTACACCGCAGCGCACGGCACGATCCGCTTTTCGTTTTCGCGCTATAACACGATGCATGAAGTGGATGAGGTATTGAAAGTGATGCCCGGCATTGTGGCAACCTTGCGCAAGCTGTCGCCGTATTGGGAGGGTGACGGGCCGGTGGCTAATCCTGAGCAGGCGTTTGCGCCGACGTATTCGTAGAACGCCCAATAAGCACACAACACACATCGGTGTTATCGTTCCCAAGCTCTAACTTCCCGTCTCGCGAAGCTAGAGCTTCGCCATCCTCCGCACATTTTTGCGCGGAGGATGGCGACCTGAATGAAGCTAAGTCCATATTTGCTAATGAATTTGATACGCTTCCATTTAGACCATATTACGAGTCTGACAAAAACGCACGGCGATTTGTTGTTAAGCGCTTAGCGCTTATAGCCCGTTATTAGCTGACGGGTACTATCGTTTGAACAAATGTTTTGAATATTGCTTAAGCCGCTAAACCCCAAGGTGAGTGCATTAGCTGTGGATGCCGAGAAATGATATAGTTTTGATTTTTGGAATCTTAATTAATCCACGGAGAAGATTAAGATAGGATCAAAACGTATGATTACACCCCTCGATCAGCAACTGCTCCAAAAGCTTAGTCTGGAGGCTATAGAGTCCCCGCGCCGTCGTAAGAACCGCAATTTTCATGAAAACAGTGAAGCTCAAGCGCACCGATTATTGAATGCTATAGAGCCAAATTCCTATGTCAGGCCACACAAGCATAACGACCCAAACAAAGGGGAAACTATAATTTGCCTTTCTGGTAAACTGGGCTTAATCGTTTTCGACTCAACAGGTAACGTTGAGCAACAGCTAACATTGGAAGCAGGCGGCAAGACTGTTGGCGTTGACATTCCTTACGGTATTTTTCACACGGTCCTCGCACTGAAAAATGGAACAGTGTTCTTTGAAGCTAAAGCCGGGCCATTTGTTCCGATTAAAGCTGAAGAGCAGGCGCCATGGGCTCCAGCCGAAGGCGATGATTTAGTTACAAGTTATCTTAGGCGGATTCAACTCCGAAGTGCAATCCTAGTAATCATGCGGCATCCCTCTCTTGTTCAGGAAAAAAGACCTCATGAGGTGTTTTAAAATTGAGTGTTTTTCGAGGGCGATGGTTGA
>NZ_JAZGVT010000009.1:0-7914 GCF_036440755.1 Methylobacter sp. Wu8
TAAGGATCGTGCATAAATTAATTTAGGCAATTACCATGAAGAGCATGAAGGACATGAAGACTTAAACCTTTCATGCCGCTTCATGTCCTTCATGGTTAAAAATGAAAAATAAAACTTGCTCAGTTATTTCATGCACGTTCCTAAAGTGAAAATCTCCAGGTAAAAGCTCAGCGCCAACGAGGCGTTTCCGGCCATTCTAGCGGAATTATTATTGAATATACCACATGGCGACACTCCGTACCGGCCGAGTAATGCAACGTCGGCGAAATAAATAGTAAACAAATCAAACACAATCAACGCATGCATGCTCGACCTCTATTTGGCGGGTATTCCCTTGAGCATGACAGGACTCCGCCGGGGAGGATACGGTGGTCGCCTCAAAAGGATCAAATTGGTGCGACATTCGGCAAGATTGCACGTAATTGGAGCACTTCACCCCCGCCATGAAAGCCGAGCCGTGCCTGGAGAACAGCTATAACCGTTTAATCTGGGTCAACAAAACCGATACTGCAACCGTCTTCCGTTTTTGGCATATCGATTGCTAAAAACAACATAGAACTCCAACGGCGGAGTGCAAAAATACGGGTTCAACGGCGAACTCCTTAAATCAATCATCTCGATATGCATCAAGAAAAAAAACTCTTTCCTTATTTTCAGCCGATTATCGGCGCCGCCAGCGGCACTATCATCGGCTATGAGGCATTAGCCCGGCAACACGATGCGGCCGGCCGGGTTATTTCAGCGGGCGAATTATTCTCTTCGCCGGATATTCCGGCCGATCAACTGATAGCATGGGATCGCATGGTTCGGCGACAGGCGCTGGAGCGATTCAGTCAATCGAATTACAACGGTTATTTAACCATCAATATTTCAGCTGCATGGATCGACAAGGTTTCCGACCTGAATGCGTTACCCACCATCATGATGCTGAATGAGTTTAATATCGACAGAAGCCGCATCATTATTGAAATAACCGAATCAAAAGGCGATTTGGACAAACTTGTTGAAATTGCCGCCGTGTATCGCGGGCACGGACTAAAAATAGCCATCGACGATTTTGGTGCGGGCTTTTCCCAGCTGGAAAGAGTCATGGCCATACAACCCGACATCATCAAACTGGATATGCAGTTATTCCAGAATGCGACCCGGGGCGGCATCGCCAGCGACATCGTGCATCTACTGTCCCGTCTGGCGAAACGCACCGGCTGCCGCATCGTTTGCGAAGGCGTTGAAACCGATGAAGATTTCCATTTCGGCTTGAGCTGCGGCGCCCAATATATGCAAGGCTATCTGTTTTCGCCGGCCATGCCGGAGTTTAAAGAGCCCAAGCATTATCAACAGCAAATCAGCTCATTGAGAAAGACTTTCCTGAAAAAAACCTTAGCCAAAGAAGAACACAAAATACAGTTTATCTCCAACATCAAGGGCTTGATCGATCTGCTGAAAATAGCCCTCGAAAGCGATTTCAATCTCAATAAATTATCGGCGCATCCGTTTGAACAAAGCGGCGTGCTGCGGTTTTATTTATGCAATAACGACGGCGACCAAATTTCATCCAACTTTAATTTTGCCGACGGCAAATGGTTTGAGGATACCACGCAGCTGGGTTTTAACTGGGCCTGGCGGCCTTACTTTTACCAATTGCTGGCGCTGGAATCGGCAAAAGACAGCTACCGCATTGTCACCTCGGAGCGCTACCGGGATTTTAATACCGACATGCTTTGCAAAACCCTGTCGCTCAGGCTCGACGAGGAGCGTATTTTATTGATCGATATTGCCGCCGAGTGGTTATGAATTCAGCTGCCGGCTGAAATAAGGTAATATTCGCTTCCGCACCCGCGCCTGTTGAAAAAGCCCGGCGACCGCAAGAACTTAAAGCTGACTGGATAAAACCATGGACATCACCATCACGACACCCGCCCTGCTGTTTCCAGCCATTTCGGTTTTGTTTTTGGCCTACTCCAACCGTTTTCTGGCGATCGCCAGCCGGATCAGGGAACAGCATAACCTGTTCAATAAAACCCAAAGCCCGGTGGCGGTCAAACAGATTGACAGCTTGAGGTTGCGCATCCGCTTTATTGTGGCTATGCAATTGTTCGCAGTCATCGGCATTATCTGCTGCATAATCGCCATGGGCCTTATTTTTTACGGCTTACAGTATTCCGGCAACATTACGTTCGGATTCAGCATGGCCTTTATCGTCTTATCGCTGCTGGCGTCGGTCAGCGAGTTACTGCTTTCAACCAAAGCGCTCAATATCGAACTAGAAGACATGGAAGAGATGTAATGATCGATTAAACCTAGAAAAATCAGTTGAGCATTGCAAACGGGTGGGGCGTGAAATCCGCCGATGCTTCGACAAGGCTCTCCTGGGCGTAGCCGAAGGGCTCGGCACGAACGGATTTCACGCGTTCCAACTGATTTTCAGGTTAAAACAGAAACGTAACCACCGCTTTCAAATGCCCGCCATCGATGACCGGCATTGCAAGCATCGAATTCAAGCGGCCTTCCGCAACCGCCATTTTCGAGTTATTCCTGATAACCGGCACGCCGGTCAACCATACCCTGCCCAATACGCCTTCGCCTTTACGGACCGGGACGGTTTCAAACATTTCCGCCAGCTCATCATTTTGTTTGCTGTAGCCTGACTGGCACACCAAGCGCCGGCCGCATGGGTCCGGCGCCCATATCTGGATCCGCTGGGCAATCGGCGTAGCCTTAGCCGACAGAAAAGTCATGATGTAAACCTGATCGCCAACAACCGAAACCGGAATGCCCAGCACCGTCGTTATACCGGCTTTTCCGGCCGCCGCGCTTCTGATAAAAGCCGGGGATAGCCCCAGGTCTTCTATAAGCACCGGCATGCCTGCCGCCCATACCTGCCCAGGCAAACCGACGCCCTTGCCGAAGCTCATTTTCCTGGATATGTCCTCAAAATCGTCCAGCGTACCGTAATAGCCGTCGACCACGGCCAGCTCCGTGTTTTCGCCCGAACCGTTACTCCAGACTTCGATAGCTCCGGCATGATGTTGATCGTCGCCGCATAAAAAAACCACCACGGCCATGATGAATTCGCCTGAAAACACGGGTATCGCGATACCGCAGGTTAAACCGGCTTTTTTAGCCGATGTGGTCCGCTTGAAATAAGAATGATCGAACTCCGTTAATACCACGGGATGGCCAGCGGCCCACGCTTTGCCGGGCAAACCCTCGTCGTAAGCGAAAGATTCCTTTTCGCTGGCGACCCGAAACTCATTCAAGGGGCCGTACAATCCCGCGCTGAATTCCAGCCGGGCGCGGTCTTTTGCGGGAACCCATATCTCCGTCACCTTAATAAATGTTTTCATATTACATTGCGAGAGCGTGTTTTAGGCATCGGTAAAATGCCTGCGGATTGACAATAACTACCCTGACGTTAGCAGGTTCTATGCCGACAGCTTGGCCGACCTAGGCTGCGGCTCCAAAGCCGTCATTCGCAGATCAAGAGTATTCAATTGGTGCAACACATGGAAAAATTGCACATATTCGGGGCATTGGGTTCATAAAAAAACCATTCCGATCTCACGGAATACACCGGATAAGCAGCTGTATTTATTAAACAAGCCCAACAAAGAACTGATACGGCAACTTTGGCACAACGATTGCGTTAAACAAGCCGATGCTCCAACGGCGGAGCACTAAAAATAGGGATTCAACGGCGAACCCGACCGGCAAAGCGTCACCGGACTGAATGCATCGCGCATTCCAACTGGAGGCGCTTTTTTCGCCCTATTTTTTGCACTATTAAGGAGCGGCAAAAGTTGAGCGTAAATTAATCCAAACTTGAATAACGGAATAGCGCAATCGATAAAGCCGCAAAAAACGTTATTCCTAAGCCCGAACTCCTTAAATCAATCCTTTCGATATGAATCAAGAAAAAAGACTGTTTCCTTATTTTCAGCCTATTGTCGGTATTGCAAGCGGCGCCATCGTCGGTTATGAGGTTTTGACTTGGCAAGCGGACGCCGTTGGCCGGCTTAGTTCCGCAGGCGAGTTATTCTCCGGCCCGGATACGGCCGATGAGCGGCTGATTTCATGGGACCGTTGCGTTCGCCGTCAAGCGCTGCAAAAATTCAGCCGGTCAAATTGCAACGCCTACTTAACCATCAATATTTCAGCCGACTGGATCGGTAAGGTCGCAGACCTTAATTCATTGCCGACCCTGCTGATGCTCGATGAATTGGGTATAGACAGAACCCGCATTATTATCGAAATCACCGAAGCAAAAGGCGATTTGAACAGACTCGTTGAAATTATCGGTGTGTATCGAAAACTGGGGTTAAAAGTCGCCATCGATGATTTTGGCGCTGGTTTTTCTCAGCTGGAACAAGTGATGTCCGCTCAACCCGACCTGATCAAATTGGATGTACAGCTATTTAAACAGGCGACTCAAGGCGGCATTGCCAGCGATATAGTCCATCTGTTAACCCGTTTGGCGAAACGCACCGGTTGCCGCATCGTCTGCGTAGGCGTCGAAACCCAGGACGAGTTCTTTTTCGGTTTAAACTGCGGAGCGCAATACATGCAGGGGGCTTTGTTTTCATCGGCCGAGGCTGAATTCAAAAATCCGACGCATTACCAAAAGCAAATTAAAGCATTAAGAAAATCATTCCTGAACAACACGCTGACTAAAGAACAACACAAAATACAATATATCTCCAAAATTAAAAGCTTGTGCAACCACCTTAAGAAAGCATTGAAAACAGGCTTCAATCTCAACTCGATCTCGGCATACCCGTTTGAAGAAAAAGGCCTGTTGCGGCTTTATTTGTGCAATAACGACGGCGAACAAATTTCAGCGAACTTTAATTTTGCCGATGGCGAATGGTTCGAGGACCCTACACGCATCGGTTTTAACTGGGCATGGCGGCCGTATTTTTATCAATTGCTGGCGCTTGAATCGATAAAAGACAGCTATCGCCTGATAACGTCCGAACGCTATAAGGACTTCAATACCGATGTACTTTGCCAAACCTTAACGCTCAGACTGGACGATGAGCGCATCCTGTTAATCGATATTGCTGCCGAAGGCTATGCATAGCCCTTTGAACAGCCGTCGCTTTCGGGCATTCAACACATATCCGCCCAAACATTTACAATGAGCCGAAAAACAGGGGGGCGGTCGAAGCGTTTTAACAATCCATATCATACAAACAGAGAGGAAATTGCATCATGCTAACCAAGATGAAAAATTCTAGGCAGTTAACTATTAAGATGCGTTTTACGATAATCTTGAGCACCTTGGTCATCGGTTTTTCGTTGTTTGGTTTAGCGACATTCAAGGCCATGAATACCGTTAATATCGACAGCCCAAGTTATCAACATCTCGTTCAGGGTAAAGATATTATTGCCGATATTGCACCGCCCCCTGAATACATCATCGAATCCTATCTGGTCGCGCTGCAACTGACCCAAGCCTCCACCCCCGATGAAATCGGCGCTTTAGTCACCCGTTTTCAAACGCTAAAAGCGGAATACGAATCCCGTCGCAATTATTGGTTAAGCCAGCCTTTGGAACAGGAACTACAGGTTCCTTTCCTTGAACGCGCTTACCTGCCGGCACAAGCCTTTTACAATGAAGCCGACCAACAGTTTCTGCCAAGCATCCAGACGGGCGACCGCGACAGCGCACGGACCAGTCTCCTAAAAATGCGCCGCGCTTATGAACAACACCGTACTGTCATCGATCAGGTGGCAAGACTTGCAGCAACGCGCAACACAGAAGACGAGGCGCAGGCCCGGAATACCACATCCGGGTACAGGATCGTCTTGATCGGCATTTTCGTGATCAGCGTCGCGCTGGGTGTCGTATTAACCGTACTGACCAGCCGCGGCATTTTACGCTCGCTCAAAACGATCCAACAGGTAGCGGGAGCCATCGCAAAAGGTGACTTGAACTCCAGTATTGACATTCATCAAAAAGATGAGATCGGGGAGCTGTTACGTTCTATGAAAACCATGCAGGATTCCATTAACGTCTTCGTTGCCGATCTGGACAACATGGCTAAAAAACATGCGGAAGGCTGGGTCAAAGAGCAGCTCGACGCTTCAAAGTTCTCCGGCACCTATAGCAAGATGGCGCATGAAGTTAATGAACTGATTCAATCGCGCATCGCTATAAACAGACGACTGATCAATATTGTCAATCAGTATGCCAAAGGCGACTTTTCTATGGATATGGATGTCTTGCCGGGCGAGACAATTGTCATTACCGAAATTATGGACAATGCCAAAAAAACCTTCCTCGGTGTTAACAACGAAATCAAAATGCTCGCAGAAACCGGCGCTAAGGGCGATTTCTCAAAGCGTAGCGATGCGGATAAATTTGAGTTCATGTTCAAAGGGATTTTGACCAATCTCAATAACCTGATGGAAACTTGCGATGTCGGCTTCAACGATATATTGCGTATCGCCGGCGCACTGGCTCAAGGCGATTTGACCCGAACTATAGACAAAAACTACCCGGGCACTTTTGGCGAAGCGATCACGGGTATGAATACGCTTGTAGAAAGCCTCACAAACATGGTCAGAGATATCCAGGACTCCACCGACAGCATTAACACCGCAGCTAAAGAAATAGCCTCCGGTAACAATGATTTGTCCCATCGCACCGAGGAGCAAGCCGCCAGTCTGGAGCAAACCGCCGCCAGTATGGAACAGCTAACCTCCGCGGTACAGCATAATGCTGCAAACGCCGAACATGCCAACCAGCTTGCCGTTGACGCATCCGGCATTGCGGGCAAAGGCGTCGAAGTAGTCGGGCAAGTCGTCGCCACAATGAACGGCATCGACCAATCGTCACGTAAAATTGGGGATATTATTTCGGTGATCGACGACATCGCTTTCCAGACCAACATACTTGCCCTCAACGCCGCGGTAGAAGCCGCCCGCGCCGGCGAACAAGGCCGGGGGTTTGCAGTGGTGGCGGTGGAGGTGCGCAATCTGGCGCAACGCGCCGCGACGGCTGCCGGAGAAATAAAACGTTTGATTGGCGATTCAGTGGATAAAGTCGCCGACGGCAGTAAACTGGTCACTCAAGCCGGCCGCACCATGGAAGAAATCGTCGATTCCATCCGCGAAGTGACCGTCATGATGGCCGAAATCACCGCGGCTTCAGCCGAGCAAAGTTCCGGCATTAAGCAGGTCAACCAGGCCATTACTCAAATGGACGACGTCACCCAACAGAACGCCGCCCTGGTGGAACAAGCCGCCGCTTCAGCGGAGTCGCTGGAAGAACAGGCGCAAAACCTGGCGCTCATAGTGAGCGGTTTTAAAATCGCCGACAGTTCCCGTAATGCCGGCAGTTCTTTCCATGCCGCGCCTGCGCCAAAGAAAACGGCGCCGGCCAGAACAAGTATCGTTAAGAATCCGCCTGTCCTTCAAAAATTACAGTTACAACTTGCCGATAGTGACGAGTGGGAAACGTTTTAATGTAACTGCCTACGGGATTGGGCCGCCTGCCAGCGGCCGGTTTTCTTCATTTTTTCTCGTTCCCACGCGCTGCGTCACCGCCAGTTAAGGATGGACAGTTCCTTCTCCCTCAGGGACAAATTCGCCGGGAGCGGATTTGCACTCGCCCGCAGGGTGCCGGACAGGATAGTCCGGCATGATCAGGTTAGGATGAGGGGATCAAATAAGGCTTTTTTCCTTATTTTTATTCTTCTCACCCCGCCCCTCTCGGCAACTGCTCCTGCGTCGCCTAAAGCGCCTACTGTTGGTGCTCTACCTCCTGCACCGTGCAGTCCCAGCCTTTCTAACTTAGGATCGTGCATAAATTAATTTAGGCAATTACCATGAAGAGCATGAAGGACATGAAGACTTAAACCTTTCATGCCGCTTCATGTCCTTCATGGTTAAAAAATGAAAAATAAAACT
>NZ_JAZGVT010000004.1:0-5484 GCF_036440755.1 Methylobacter sp. Wu8
CTTGAAAAGTGATGGATAATAGAAGGTGTTGGTTTTGCTGTCATTGAAAATCAAAATGATAGGATTATTACCTCATCTAAATTATATTTTCAAGCACTTTTAAGCGCGATTGCCCTGGCAGGATAAGTTCTTGGCAAAACATAGAGTGGCAGTATAGTATCACTTTATGAAAATAGAACTTGTCACCACACTAAAGCGCCAGGCAACTAAGATTCTTGCTGAGCTGCATGAATCTAAGGAGCCTGTCTTAATAACTGAGCACGGTCAACCGTCAGCCTACCTTGTCGATGTCGATGATTATGAGCTTATGCAAAATCGCATACGCATCCTTGAAGGTATCGCAAGGGGCGAAACAGCCGTTTTTGAAAACCGAACTTACAGTCAGTCGGAAGCAAAAGAAAAAATGAGCAAATGGCTCAAATAATCTGGACTGAACCGGCTTTATCCGACCTTAATGAAATTGCTGAGTACATAGCGCTTGATAAACTTGATGCGGCACGCCGCTTGGTCAAACAGGTATTTTCCAGTGCCGATCGTCTTGAGCAGTTTCCCGAATCAGGCCGCATCCCTCCTGAATTAGAAAACTCAAAGTACCGAGAAATCATCGTTGGCCCGTGCCGGATTTTTTATCGTATTGATCAAGGTAAAGTCTATATACTTTATGTGATGCGCGGAGAAAGGCAGCTCCGAAAGTATTTACTCGATGAACTGGCGCAGGCGACCCTCCAGCCAACAAATATTTAGCCCGCCCAAAAAACTTTATGTCTTTCCCTGGAATGGTTTTGATCAGGTTAATTTGACGTTAAATCCGCTATTTTTATCTCACTGACTCCTTGGGCGCGTTAACAGCGCTTTTAGTTCCGGTCCCCTGATTGATTTTCAGCCGTTTAGCTATACTATGTCCCCTTAATTTAGACGCAGTTTTATTTTCTGATTGGGACTTCACAATGAAATGGTTTGTACGCGCTGATATTGACGGTTTTTTTGGCTTGGCTCTGGATAATCTGGTGCAATTGCTGGTTATCGTGGGCTTATGCCGACATGTCCTTGGGTTCTCGGACAACCTGATTTACCAACACATTCTGCCCGGCGCCGCCGTTTCGTTGCTAGTCGGTAATTTGTATTACGCTTATCAGGCCAAAAAACTGGCCGAGTCTTCCGGGCGCAACGACATTTGCGCCTTGCCTTACGGCATTAATACCGTTTCTTTGTTTGCCTATATTTTTCTGGTCATGCTGCCTGCCAAAATGCTGGCGGAAGCCGCGGGCGCTGAAAACCCGGAACAGATAGCATGGCAAGCGGGCTTGTTGGCCTGTTTCGGTTCCGGCCTGATTGAATTGAGCGGCGCATTCGTGGTCGAAAGATTAAGAAAAGCGACGCCGCGCGCCGCCTTACTATCCACATTATCGGGCATCGCCTTAACGTTTATTTCCCTGGGCTTCTTGTTTCGCACCTATGCCCATCCTGTCGTCGGCCTGGTTACACTGGGGGTGATTCTATTGGTCTACTTCGGAAAACTCCGTTTTCGCGGCAATATTCCGGGCGGACTGGTGGCCGTCGCATTAGGCTCCTTGCTATCCTGGTTAATGGGTTTGGCCCCTGTCGGCGCTATGCCGGATAATCAGTTAAGTTTGTATTTGCCGGTACCGGTGCTCGGCGATTTATTCGAGGTGCTGGCTTCGGAACACAACTTAAGCTATCTGTCGGTCATCATTCCGATGGGCTTATTTAATCTGATCGGTTCCCTGCAAAATATCGAATCCGCCGAGGCCGCCGGGGACAGTTATCCAACGAAGCCTTCGTTAGCGGTTAACGGCATAGGGACATTGGCGGCCAGCCTGTTCGGCTCCTGCTTTCCAACGACGATTTATATCGGCCATCCGGGCTGGAAAGCAATGGGCGCACGCGCCGGTTATTCGATTTTAAACGGCGCGTTTATCACGCTGATTTGTTTAACCGGCAGCTTGTCTTATATCGCATGGGCGGTTCCGGTCGATGCCGGGATGGCGATAGTCTTATGGATCGGCATTGTGATTGCGGCGCAGGCTTTCCAGGAAACGCCAAAAAGCCATGCTCCGGCGGTCGTCATGGGGCTGCTTCCCGGCATTGCCGCCTGGGGCGCTTTCATGGCGAAAAACGGTGTGCGGGCTGCCGACTACGGCAGTGGATCAATGCCTGCGTTTTCCGACGCCATGCTGATGCGTTTTCAACAATCGGATATCTGGATACACGGCGCTTTCGCGCTGGAGCAGGGCTTTATTTTTACCGCGATGATCCTGTCCGCATTGACGGTCGCAATCATTGAGCGTCAATTTGTCAAAGCCGCGATATGGAGCGGCGCAGCCAGTTTATTATCCGCATCCGGCCTGATCCATTCCTACCGCTGGACGGTAAGCGACACGGCCTTGTCATTAACGCCTGCGTGGGAATGGTCGATTGCCTACGCATTGATGGGATTGATATTTTTAAGCGCGAAGTGGATCTGCGTTAAGGATTAAATGAGACTTGCCGGACGATAATCATATCCGGCCTGAGGTTTGCATTTTCTTTTTGATGGAACCAGTCGATAATAGCCCTATCGTTAACTTAACCATGAATGAGAAAAAATGAGCAACGTATTTAGTTTTACCGGCACAGTGGGCCGCGATGCGGAAGTCAGGTATTTGCCGTCTGGTCAGGCGGTGTTAAACGTTACCGTAGCCAACAATATCGGCTTTGGCGACAAGCAGCAAACGCTCTGGATCCGGTGTGCGGTGTGGGGCAAGCGCGCCGAAGGCCAGTTGCAAAATTACCTGAAAAAAGGCCAGCAGGTGTTTGTCTCGGGCGAACTGAGTCAAAGCGAATACCGGGCGCAAGACGGCTCGACCAAAACCAGTCTGGAGCTTAACGCCAATATTATCGATTTGGTCGGCAGAAGAAACGAGTCCGGCCAAGCGCCGCAACAAAACTATCAGCCTTCAGGCGCGCAAGGCCAACCGTCCGCCCAGCAAGCGCCTAGCCACGATAATTTCGATGCGCCGTATGATGACGACATCCCGTTCTGATTTATGGGAAAAATACCGGACAAGCGTGGAACAGGCCGGCAGAAAGTGAGCGTTTCCGAGCGCAGTCTGCTGGTGGCTCCCGGGCAAAGTAAAAAACTGGCGGAAATACGCAAAAGGTTTCAACCGGATTTGCCGGTTGAAACCGTACAACGCAACAGCGCGCCGGACCTCCCGGTGTTAACCGGCCTGAAGCCGGAAGTCGTTGCGGAACTGAATAAGGCCAGGGCGCTTATTGATGGTCGCATTAATGAAATCATGCGCAGTTTTCCCGAGGGCAAGAAAAACAGGCTGTTTGGTTTCAGGTTCGGTTCGGTTGACGCCATCAAAGCCATGAATATAAAAACCGCGTTTAAAACATTAGGCATCACCGAGCATTCGGTAAAGATACAGCTGCTTGCTGAACTGGACTTTCACGGCAACGAGGTTAAACGGAGCTGACTTCCCCTGTTTTTTAAAGCTGCAAGGCAGGAGGGAATGTGAATAAGTTATATGCGTTACTCGATTCTATCGCCGACCAGCCTTTCCTGGCTATACAGCAGCTGTACGGTACTTACAGCTTCCCCCGGTTTGAACTCAACTTTATCAAAATGCAGGGCAGCCCCGGCGCCAACCCTGCGTCGATTGCCTCGGTAAAAATACCGCTGCAACACAGCAAAATTCCCGAAGACTTTTTGCAGGCCGCCGAATGCAGACTGGCGGCAGCGGATTTCTTGATCCGGCGCTTTCGTCAGGGGATAACACGGTTTGCGCTGCAAAACCGGGGTAAAGATGGCAGCGGTTCGTTTGACACGATTGCGCTGAGCCAAAAGATGCTGTGCCGGGACAGCGTTTTGTTTGGCGACGATGCCGTTTGTTTGCGCTTTATCATCAGCCTGCCGGCTAAAGGGCAAGGCGGCGTTTTTGATGCGGAGCAGGCGTGGATCATGTTGCATCAGGAACTGGTTGCGATTGTCGATGACTGTTTTTTTTATCAACACTACGACCGGCAAACCCGGCTACAGCTTGAGCGGTTTGTTGATCTGCAAAAAAACCGCCGTCAAATCATCCAATTTATGCGGCAGCATGGCCTGGTCGCTTTTATCGCCAACGACGCAAAACTGCCGCGGCATAGCGGCGTCGATGACCTGCCTGCTCTGTGCGAGTCTGTCAAAACCTTTCAATCCCCCGCATCGCTGCAAATAACGATTCCCTTATCCGACGGCCGCAGCATAACCGGCATGGGCATTAAAGAAGGCATCACCTGCATTACCGGCGGCGGCTATCACGGCAAATCGACCTTGATGCAGGCGATTTTGTCCGGGGTTTATGCGCATATTCCGAGCGATGGCCGGGAATATGTGGTAACCCGGGAGGATGCTTTTTTCATCCGGGCTGAAGAGGGCCGCAGCATTCGGGATGTCGACATCAGCCCTTTTATCGGCGATCTGCCGAACGGCGTTAAAACAGATAGGTTTTCATCCGACAACGCCAGCGGCAGCACCTCGCAGGCGGCCAATATCGTCGAGGCTATCGAAAGCGGCAGCCGGTTACTGTTGTTTGATGAGGATACCTGCGCCACCAATTTCCTGGTGCGCGATGAACTGATCAAGAAAATCCTGGATGCCAAGCAGGAACCGATCAAGCCGCTCTATTCAACGGTGCGGTCGCTGTGGAAAAAACACCATGTCTCGATGATTTTTGTAGTCGGGGGCCTGGGCTATTTTTTGCAGAAAGCCGATACCTGTCTGTTGATGGATAATTACCGTTGCGAGGATATTACCGCCAAGGTGCGGGACAGGCTTGGCGCGATAGAAGAAGATCAGGCTATCCCGGATTTTGTCGGATCGCGCCGTCTGGCGGCCGATAATTTCGATCCCGCTTATATCAATCAACGCCTGGACAAAAGGATACCCAAACGCATAAAAGCTTTACGCAACGCGCCCAGTCAACTTGAATACGGCATGGATTTGGTCAATCTGGATGCGGTAGCGCAAATTGCGGAAGCGCCGCAGCTTCTAGCCATCGGCTATTGCCTGTTTGCGCTGCGGACCAAACTAAAACAGTCGGGCGACAAGCCTGAGACGATTCGTTTCTGGATAGATTGGCTGGAAGGCGAAATCAACAAGCACGGATTGGCCGCGTTGGAACCCGATTACCCTGGCACCCTTTCGATGCCGCGCAAGTATGAGCTGGCTGCGGCTATTAACAGAATCAGGTCGCTAAGAATTGCTCGGAACGACGGACAAAACCATGAAGCGTCACGGAAGGCCTTTAAGAGGGATAATGAAAAACAAGCTCCAAGCCCGTCTTGTCGCTCGGCGGATTAACAATAGATGCCGTTTAGGAACATGCATGAAATAACTTGAGCAAGTTTTATTTTTCATTTTTTAACCATGAAGGACATGAAGCGGCATGAAAGGTTTAAGTCTTCATGTCCTTCATGCTCTTCATGGTAATTGCC
>NZ_JAZGVT010000013.1:0-15880 GCF_036440755.1 Methylobacter sp. Wu8
CTTTAGCCTTTAGCCTTTAGCCTTTAGCCTTTAGCCTTTAGCCTTTAGCCTTTAGCCTTTAGCCTTTAGCCTTTAGCCTTTAGCCTTTAGCCTTACATCACTCCCCGCGCCGCTCAATCATGTTGTACAAAGCCATTCCTGCCAGCATCGACGCAACAAATATCAATGCCTTGGGTTGTCCTGCGGCCGCGCTTACCACAGCCGGGCCGGGGCAAAAACCTGAAAGTCCCCAGCCGATGCCAAAAACCAGACTGCCTATCAGCAAACCTTTATCCAGCCCGGTTACAGAGGACAGCTGCATAGGTGCTCCCAACAAGCTGCGCTGGAGTTTTTTAGCGACAGTAAAGGCAGCAGCGCCGATCAGCACTGCGCCGCCCATCACGAATGCGAGAGACGGGTCCCAAGCCCCGGCCAAATCCAGAAAACCTATGACTTTCGATGGATCGGTCATGCCGGAGATGATCAGGCCTAAACCAAACAACAGGCCGACGAGAAAAGCATTAAGATTCAACATGGTTATAGCCCTATCAAATGGCGAGTCAGATAGACGGTGATAAAACCGGCCATCATGAAGGTCAGCGTTGCGACAATGGAGCGCATCGATCCGCGGGAAATGCCGCAGACGCCGTGGCCGCTGGTGCAGCCTGACGCATAACTGGTGCCCAGGCCGACCATTAGACCGGCAATGATCAATTGCACGGTTCCGGCTTCGATAGTCGCAGCGGGCAGATCGGTGGCTATTTGATAAACGTAAGGTGCAGCGGCCATGCCGAGCAGGAACATCACGCGCCAGAGCTTGTCTCCTTTATCGGCCTGAAGCAGGCCGCCCAAAATCCCGCTGATGCCGGCAATCCGGCCATTCAATAACACAAACAGTGCGGCGGCAATGCCGATCAATAAGCCGCCGGATAGGCCGGCAATATAGGGGCTGTGGGTAAAATCAGATAAATTCATTTTTTTCTCTAAAATATGGGTACTAAATCATTCGTGACGTCAAAAAGGCTTAACAGCCGCCAGAATGATAATGCCGACCAGAAACAAAACCGGCACTTCATTCATCCAGCGATAAAAAATATGGCTGCGCCGGTTGCGGTCATGTTTGAAATCGAACAGCCATACGCCGCAAAAATAGTGGTAAACCAGCGTCAGCGCCAGCAGCGCCAGTTTTGCGTGCAGCCAACCGGCATTGGCATAAACAGCCCAGTCGTAAGCAACCAGCATCCAAATGCCGAATATCAAGGTCGCTATCATGCCCGGCGTCATAATGCCGAAGAACAGCTTGCGTTCCATGACCTTAAACCGTTCATTGCTGATCTCGTCATCGCTCATTGCGTGATAAACATACAGGCGCGGCAGGTAAAACAGGCCGGCAAACCAAGTGACCATAAAAATCAGGTGTAGTGCTTTTAACCAGAGCATGGACTAGCCTTTAAGTAGTGATTCGATATTTGTTTTCATTTTCGCCAAGTCGAAAAGGCCGATTTCTTTTTTAACAACCGAACCGTCCGGGGCAATTAAAAAGGTGCTGGGCGTAAACATCACGCCGCCGAAAGCCTGGGCGTGTTCCGAATTTAAATCCAGCGCCACATTATAGGGTAGTTGCTTAGTCTTAGTCATATCGACGACGTGATTCGGCGGGTCGTAATACATCGCAACGGCAATCATCTCAAGACCCGAGGCATGATACTGGGCATAAAGATCGATTAAGTCGGGAATTTCTTTGATGCAAGAGGGGCAGTCGGTCGCCCAAAATGTGACAATAACCGGCTTGCCGCGCAAATCGGTTAGCGCGATTTTTTCACCAGTGATGGTGGTAAACGTAACGTTAGGCGCTGATGTGATGGTTTTGTTGCAGCCTATTAAAACAAGCATTAACAGTAATAAAGCGAATGCCCGGTTTTTAATTTTCATGGATTAATAATGTCATTGTAAAATCGGACAACATACCTAATTTAAAAAACTATAACAACTCTCAGTCAGCAGATAAGCAAACTGCAACCGCACAGCCCGGCCGATATTTCGCAGAAAATAAAAATCCTCCCCATTGGTCGGCGCTTAAAGGACGACGCCCAGTTCAAAAAAATGGCCACCGCACTGTTCTAACGGTAAACGAATCGACATCCACTACACCGCCAGAGGCGCTTACGCCGCGCAAACCGAAAGAACCGTCTCGCCGCAACAACTCATTTACTATCGCGACTTCAGCGGCGATGCGGAACATACCGTCGTTCTGGGATTTACCAAAGCCCGAGTCAAATGGGTCGCCGATGAAAACTGGCATCCTAATCAGCAACGGCAACTACCGGCTGAGCATTCCGTTCAACGACAGCCGCGAATTGATCATGGACATCCTCAAACACGGTGCGGAAGTGGAAGTTAAATCACCGCAGTTTTTGCTGGATGGAGTCAGGGAGCAAATAGAGGTCATGTAAAAAATTTATAAAAAATAAAGTACAACATCATGGAATGAGGTTGTCGTTTGATAATGTAGTAATTGATTTTAGATATTCATGAGCAGACTTATCCCGTTTTTAACGAGTCGCGATGTAATCTGCACTAACCAGCGTAGCTGATTTTTTTTATAGACAACGAGGAAATACCAATGAAACTTAAAGTCATAATTCATGAAGCTGAAGAAGGTGGATATTGGGCTGAAGTACCTTCGATACCGGGTTGTGTTACTCAAGGCGACACCTTTGATGAGTTACTGAGCAATTTTTACGAAGTTGTGGAAGGCTGTTTAGCCGTCGATATGGAAAATTTTATCGTTACAGAGAAAGATAGGGTAATGGAGATCGCCGTGTGAAACCGATCACCGGAAAACGATTGTGCCTTTTAAGAAATTATAGAATTGAAGAGCTTCAACGGGCAGTCGCGAGTTGACGATGGACAGTCCTCAAGCAGGGCGCAGAAATGGAAATTAAATCGTCCCACTATTGTTTGACTGTATCAGTGAGCAAATAGAAAACCATGCAAAAAAATTATTAAAAAATAAAGCACAACCTCACCGGATGAGATTGTAATCGTGGATAATCGGGCTTAAGTTAATCACTAGGTGATGAAAGTGACGGAAAAACTGTATTGCAAGTATTGGGGTAAGGCGAGTTCGGATGACGGGCAGGGCAACAGCTATCATTTGTTGCCGTATCATTGTCTGGATGTGGCGGCGGTAGGCTGTGTGTTGCTAGCACAGCATCCTTTTTTAATGAGCCGTTTTGAACAATTGTTCGATTTACCAAAAGCAACACTTGTTCCTTGGATAAAGGTACTACTCGCTTTGCACGATTGCGGTAAATTTGCCGAGAGTTTTCAGCAATTGAAGCCGGAATTGCGAAAAAAATGGTGGGGAGAAATAACTAAAACCAATTACGACATCCGCCATGACAGTTTGGGTTTTATTTTATGGGATGATCAAACGGGCATTCGCAAGTTGTTGCCAACTGAAATAATGGATAATTATTTATATCGAAATTTGTTAAAAGGTTGGCTGCAAGCGGTAACAGGGCATCATGGTTTACCCCCTAAAAGCAATAAAGGCAGCAGCAAAATGACTGCTAAATCTTATTTCAAGGAATCTGATTTAGCGAGTGCGTCCGAGTTTTTTAACGCAATTAATGAGCTGTTCTCACCTGACATACCGGCGCTTGTTGAGTGTACTATGGATGAGGATTGGTTGGAAAAGCAATGCTCAGCCAGTTGGCTTTTAGCGGGTTTTACCATTTTGTGCGATTGGTTAGGTTCGGATTCGGCAAATTTTGAGTTTTGTTCGGATGAATCGTTATCGCTTGATGATTATTGGCAGCAATACGCGCTTCCTTCGGCAAACCGAGCGGTGCAAAAAGCAGGGATATTGCCTGCGCAACCTGCAACCAGACAAAGCTTGCAACATCTTTTCTCCTACCTTGAAAACCCTACGCCCTTGCAGGCACAAGCTGAAAACTTGCCGTTATCGCAAAAACCGCAATTGCTTATCTTGGAAGACGTGACCGGCGCAGGAAAAACCGAAGCGGCAATGATGTTTGCCCACCGTTTAATCAGCCAAGAGTTGACGCAAGGCGTATTTATCGGCTTGCCGACTATGGCAACGGCTAACGCCATGTATGAGCGAGTTGCGGAATGTTATTTGAAATTTTATGCCGCTAAAGAAAAACCTTCATTAGTCCTGGCGCACAGTGCAAGGCATTTGTCCGAAAAATTCCAGCAATCCATTATGGAATACACGGCTATGGACAAAGCTTATGGTCAAAAAGAAGCGACCGCTTCCGTACAATGTTCGCGCTGGCTGAGCGATCATCGTAAAAGAGCCTTATTGGCCGACGTAGGGATAGGCACGATAGATCAAGCTTTACTAAGTATCCTGCCCGCAAAACATCAGTCATTGCGGCTTTTAGGGCTGGCAAACAAGGTGCTGATTGTTGATGAGGTTCATGCTTACGATGCTTATATGAACCGTTTGTTGCAAAGCTTGTTGGAGTTTCATGCATTTTTAGGCGGCAGTGCGATTCTATTATCTGCAACCTTGCCGTTTAAAATGCGCCAGGATTTTGTGAAAGCCTTTCAACGCGGTGCGGGTTATAAATCTGTTTGCGTTCAAAAACAAGGCTATACAGACTATCCCTTATTAACCCATATCAGCGATGCCAAGCCTGTTGAAGTTGTTTTAAATACCCGCCCGGAAGTAAAACGGACGGTTAAAGTGGCGTTTGTGCACGAATCCATTGCAGCTATTGAAATCATTAAAACCGCCGTAGCCAATAACCAATGCGTGTGCTGGATACGCAATACTGTTTTTGATGCGCGGACAGCTTACAGCGAGTTACAAAAAGCTGATTGCTTAGAAAGCGAGCAACTGATGCTTTTCCACAGCCGTTATACCTTACACGACAGGAAAACAGTGGAAGATAACGTTCTGAGCCTGTTCGGTAAGAAATCTTCGGCAAATAGTCGTCAAGGCAAAGTGTTGATTGCGACACAAGTCGTAGAACAATCTTTAGACCTGGATTTTGACGTGATGATCAGCGACTTGGCGCCCATTGACTTATTGATTCAACGGGCCGGGCGTTTGCATCGCCATGTCAGGGATAGTGCCGGTAATTTTATTGGAGAATCAGGGCAAAAAGACCAGAGATCACCGCCAACCTTGTTTATTTATTCGCCGCCGCTTGAACAAGCCCCTGCTCAGGATTGGTATAAAGCCGTTTTTCCAAAAGCCAATGGCGTTTATCCGCACACCGGACAATTATGGCGCACCGCCATGTTATTGGATCACAAAAAAGAATGGCAAATGCCGGAAGATGCCAGAGAACTGATAGAAACGGTTTATTCCGAAGACGACACCGATATACCCGAATCGCTTAAAAAAGCCAGTAATGAAGCCGAAGGCGAACATTGGGCAAAAATCAGTCTGGCGAATATGAATGCCTTAAAACCGGAGCAAGGTTATACGCTCAGCGATAACGCATGGGATGAAGACGCGCATATTCCAACACGGTTATCGGAAGATTCCGTGACGATTTATTTGGCGGTTTGGCAAGAGGGTAAATTATCGCCCTTGGTAAATGCCGAAAGATTTGCCTGGGATTTAAGCAGCGTCAATATTAATGCAAAGCGCATTAACGGATTGCCCGAATTATCGGCAGATTTGGCGCAAGCCCTCAAGCAGTTACGGGAACAAGAAAAAATCTTTGACGAGTACAGTTTTATTTTGCCGTTGAGACCGTTATCGGATATTGAATGGCAAGGGCAGGCAGTTGATAACAATGGCAAAACGGTTACTGTGAGCTACAACTGTCAACAGGGTTTGCTGGTGGGTGAAGAGATTGAATTGTTTATAGGCGCTAACAAGGTTTAAAAATGTACGATGCGGACATTGTTAATTTCGTTGGAGTAAAAAATGCTTAAATTTATTGATACGTTTCTCCGTATAGCATAATGAGTCCTGGGAACGCCAAGCCCCAGCTTGGCGCGATAAACAACCGAACACCTAAAAATGGAAAAGCCGAGCTAGGGCTCGGCGCTCCCAAGGGTTGGTATAGCCGAGGCTATCTGCCGCATTTAGATGCGCCGGGGACTCTGCAATTCATTACCTTTCGGCTTGGTGACTCCCTGCCGCAAACAGTGCTGAAACAAGTGGAGCAAGAGCTTAGGCAAATCCCCGTTTCCATACGTGAACGCGCGCGTCGCAAAAAAATAGAACACTGGCTGGATGCAGGTTTAGGCTGCTGCGCATTGGGTCATCCACGCATGGCGGAAGTGATGCAGCAAACCTTGCAAATATTTGATGGCGAACGTTATCGTTTGATCGCTTGGTGCATTATGCCCAATCATGTTCATGTGTTGATTGAACCTGCGATTAGCTTGCCGAATATTTTACAGTCGTGGAAGTCTTTTACCGGAAGTTGGGCTATTTCGCATAATGCCGAGCTGGGGCTCGGCGTTCCCAGGGCTGCTGGAGCAACTAAAAATCAGTTTTGGATGCGTGAGTATTGGGATCGCTATATTCGTGATGAAAAGCACTTTCACACTACAGTCAATTATATTCACAACAACCCGGTAAAAGCCGGACTCTGTGCAGAGGCGCATGATTGGCCTTGGTCGAGTGCATACGCTGGATACATAATTTCGCCTTAATGGCGAATAGTTTTTTTAAAATCCCCACGGGTGTGGGGAACGTTGGATTAATTAGCTCTCAAAACTACAAAAGAGCGGTTCATCCCCACGGACGTGGGGAAATGATTATTGTACATGGAACTTATCAGCTTTTCTAAAATTCAGAATTACAAAATAAATTCATACATAAGAGCTTCTTGTATTTGTTGATGTTCTATAGTTGTCGCGTTATTATGAATTTTTGTATTAACTCGATCAGGAAAAAGCATGTTAAACGAAAACGAAATTGTAAGATTTATAACAACGTTAAATCAAATAACGCCTAAAGGTTTGATAGCTCTTGGGTTGGTCGTAGCGTTGTTGGCTTTAATTAAATTTTAGCGAGGGTTATTTTCGTTGATTTTTTGAGAACAATTTAAAATTTACTCAATAAGGAGAAAATGCAGCATGAATTTACTGGAAGATGAATGGTTAAGCGTAATTCGCCTTAATGGCGAACAGGAAAAATTAAAGGGCTTGTGGCGAATTACCGAGGGCGATGGTAATCCGATTGTCGATGTGATTTCACCGCGGGCGGATTTTAAAGGCGCACTTTATCAGCTGTTGATTGGTCTGGTGCAGACCTCTTTCGCTCCGAAAAACGAGACGGAATGGGAGAAATACTGGCTTGCAGCACCGGATGCGAACACATTAAAAAATGCCTTTTTAACAGTAACGGAGGCGTTTTCGATAGATACCGATAAACCTGCTTTCATGCAGGATTATGACCTGCTGAGCGATAGACAAGATGTTGATATTGCCTCCTTGTTGATTGATACCTCCGGTGGCGGAACTTTTTTTGTTAAAGAAGGTACAACAGAAAATATTTCACCCTATTGGGCAAGCATTGCTTTATTTACCTTGCAAATTAACGCTCCGTCGGGCGGCTCAGGACATAGAACCAGCCTGCGCGGCGGCGGGCCTTTAACTACCTTGGTATTGCCGGACGAAACCAAACAAGCCGCAAGTTTATGGCAAAAGTTATGGCTTAATATTTTCACCCAAAAAGAAGTATCGGCTTTAAGCGGAAATACGGAGTTGAAAGACCTGCATAATATTTTTCCTTGGTTAGCACCAACACGCACCAGCGAAGCGGGTAAAAAGGATTTTATTACGCAGCCGGAACAAGGGCATCCGTACCAAATGTACTGGGGAATGCCGCGCCGTATTCGTTTGGACTTTAAGGCCACTGAAGCGGGAACCTGTGATATTAGCCATGAATCCACGGAACAACTCATTTCACAATATCGAACCAAAAATTTGGGCGTCAATTACAGCAGCACGTGGCTACATCCTTTGACCCCTTATGTCAGAGACCCTAATAAAGAAGCCTATTCGGTCAAAGCTCAAGTGGGCGGATTCAGTTATCGCCATTGGTTAGGCTTGGTTTTAGAAGATGAAAAAAACCATAAGCAGGCAGCCAAAGTGGTGCAGATTTATTTAAACAGTCGTCAGGAAATAATTGCAGGCGACTATCAGCCGCGTTTATGGCTATTCGGTTACGACATGGACAACATGAAAGCCCGGTGTTGGTATGAAACCACGATGCCGGTATTTTCTATTCCGCAACACAGTCGAAGTAGTGTGCAGGGATTTATTAGCAAAATGCTCGATGCCGCGACCGAAGTGGCTCTGGATGTCCGTTCCACCTTAAAACAGGCTTGGTTTTCAAAACCCAAAGAAGCGAAAGGCGAAATTTCATTTACCGATGCCCAGTTTTGGCAACTTACCGAGACAGAGTTTTATCGTTTACTGGAAAAACTGATTAACTGCGGCGAAGACGAAAAACAAGTCAACGCGCTTTTTGATGAGTGGAAAAGACTCCTGCGAACTCAAGCTTTGACGCTATTCGACCATTGGGCGTTATCCAGCAATAACGAAGACGGCGATATGAAACGGGTCGTCACCGCACGTCGCCAGCTGGAAATATGGCTAAACGCCGGTAAAAGTATGAAAGCATTAGTAGCTTGATTTTGGAAAATAATGGAGAACACTCGTGGCTTATGAATTAACCGAATACTCTTTAGACGAACTTAAAGATAAAAAAGTAGAGCAAAGTGTTATTGATCTGCTTGAAAAATTACTCAACCAAGATTTTGATAAAGCAGACGATTTTATTAATGCAGTAAAGGAATGCATTGGTGAAAGCAAGACTGACCAATACAAAAAAGACATCTTGAATGTTGCCAGAAATTTTTATGCAGTTTTACGAAACAAATCAGCCAGACTAGCCTTAATTAAATGGTGGCAAGACTTGCAAGACATTAAATTGCCGAACGGCAAAACCAAGTCCAATCGCGGCGAACGAGCCAAGCTACGCCGTTGCGAAAAGCCCGAAGACATTTTGTTGCAGCCTTATTTTTATGAGCTGCAACAAAAATTGCCCTATATCTCTGACGCGTTAGCATTAGCCAGCGTTGCAGGATTATTAGCCCACGTTAAAACTAACAGTGAATACAGTTTTCCTAAACAATTAGGCCAACAAAAAGAGCATAGCGGCAAAGCGGTTTTCAGTGAGCTACGCTTTCAACAATTACTCGCCAGTCATGATATAGACGAGTTATACGAAAACCTGCGCCGCGCCGTCATGCAACTGAATCGTAGCGCTAATATCCTGTCTTTGGCTGATGGCATCTTGCATTGGTCGCAAGAACAACGCGACAAAAATCAATTGTCTGAGCGCCCGGAACAACGTTTTAAATTTGCCTGGGCAAAAGCGTATTTCAGTGAAGTTTTAACCTATTCCAAATAAACATAAGGAAAAATACACCATGACACAATTTATCCAATTACATGCTTTAGTTTCTTATCCGCCGTCCAACCTTAACCGCGATGATTTAGGCAGGCCCAAAACCGCGATTATGGGCGGTGTAAACCGGCTGCGTATTTCGTCGCAGAGCTTAAAAAGGGCGTGGCGGACTTCGGAACTGTTTGAAAGCGCGTTGGGTGAGCACAAGGGCATACGCACCAAACGCATCGGCATTGAAATTAAAAACGCATTAATAACTCAAGGCGTGGAAGAAAAAAATGCATTTGAATGGGCGGCTCTAATGGCGGCTTGTTTTGGCAAAGTAAAAACCAAAAAAGATAAAGAGGGCGGCGAACCGTTAGAAATTGAACAACTGGTGCATATAGCGCCTGAAGAGCAACGACTGATTGATGTTTTGGTGACAAAATTGGCGGCAGAAAAACGAGCGCCGGAAGAGACCGAATTAACGTTATTACGGCAAAAACCTAAAGCCGTCGATATAGCCCTGTTCGGCAGGATGTTGGCTTCAAGATCGGACTGCAATGTGGAAGCCGCCGCCCAAGTCGCACATGCGATCACCGTACATGCAGTCAAAGTCGATGACGATTATTTCACCGCCGTCGATGACCTGAATAAACACGATGAAGATGCCGGCGCCGCGCATATCGGTGAAACGGGCTTTGCTTCGGGCGTGTTTTATTTGTATGTATGCATCAACAAAACCTTGCTGTGCGAGAATCTCCAAAATGACAGTGAGTTGGTCAGTAAAACCTTAACCGCCTTCATCGAGTCCATGACCAAAGTATCGCCCACCGGTAAACAAAACAGCTTTGCTTCCAGGGCTTACACGTCCTATTTATTGGCAGAAAAAGGGCCGCAACAGCCGCGTTCCTTATCGGTTGCCTTTTTAAGGCCGGTGCATGGTAACGACATATTGGACGAAGCGATTAAAATCTTAAACAAACAGTATGAGCATTTCGATAATGTTTATGGCAAGTGTGCGGATGATAGGAAATCCTGCTTGGTTACGACGGAAAAAAGCGAGGGTAGCTTAAGTGAAATTATCGATTTTTTGACAGCAGGTGAGCCATGCAGCAATACTTGAGCTTCCAACTGTACGGCGTATTAGCCTCATGGGGCGAGCAAGCGGTAGGCGAGTCGCGGCACAGTGCAACGCATCCGTCACGTTCGGCAATATTGGGCTTATTAGCGGCGGCATTGGGCATTAAGCGCGAACAAGAACAAGCTTTAAAACGCTTATCGGATTCGGTGGCTATGGGCTTTAAAGTGATGCACAGCGGCTTAGTGTTTAAGGATTATCACACCGTACAAGTTCCTTCCGAGGACAAAAAAAACAAGCATCGTTATACCCGTCGCGATGAGTTGAGTTCCGGGAAATTAGGTACAGTTTTATCCAGCCGTGAATATCGCCAAGATGCCTTGGCTTTAGCTGCGGTATGGTTAAATGAACAAGCCGGTTACAGCTTGGAACAGTTGAAGCAAGCGTTGCAACAGCCAAGCTTTCAACTTTATTTAGGGCGTAAGTCTTGCCCGTTAAGCCTGCCGGTTAACCCTAAAATTATTGCAGCCGATTCGTTTATATCGGCTTTAGAGCAATATCCGCCACCGTTTGAAGCCGAAAAGAAACACTATTTGGGTTTGGAAAATATTACCTATTATTGGGAAAAAAGCCCTCACAGCGGTATTGAAAACTACAGCTATCGTGTGCCGCGTTACGATCAGCCATTGAACCGCAAGCATTGGCAATTTTGCTCACGCGATGAATATGTATTGTTAGCAACAGGAGAAAGTCATGTATCTAAGCCGCGTTAATGTGCTGACTGAACAGCCCGACCAACTGGCGAAAATATTAAAAGCCGATCATTACGAACTTCACCGCTTGTTATGGCGGCTTTTTCCTGAGCACAAAGAAAATGACCCTCGCGACTTTTTATTTCGCCGCGATGAGAGTAAAGGATTCCCTGTTTTTTATTTACAGTCATCGACTGAACCAAGCCCATTAGCAGGTGTTTTGGCTGTTGAATCGAAGGAATTCAACCCGCAGCTCAAGGGGGGCGACAAACTGCGGTTTACTTTACGAGCGAATCCGGTAGCACAGATTACTAAGGAGCGAACTACAGAGGAACAAGAACTGTTGCGGACTGACCGGCAAAAAAAAGGCTTAAGGGACAAGGAAACACTCCCCATGAAAAGGATTCGTCATGATGTGGTCATGCAACTGAAAAAAACACTCACAGATGAAGTGGAGCAGTATTCCCAGGCTGAGTTAGAACAGCTGGCGGGCGAAACATGGTTGGAGAAAAAAGCTGAAAACAATGGCTTTAAGTTACTTTCAGTAATAGCCGACGGTTATCAACAGCATTATTTTAAAAAACGCGGCATCAAAATTAGCACCCTGGATTTTCAAGGCGTTTTAGAGGTCACTGAACCGGAGTTATTTATTCGAGAAGCGCTTTATAAAGGCATAGGCCCCGCCAAAGCCTTCGGTTGCGGCCTGCTTTCTTTAGCAAGGGTTTAAATTGGCGGCTGGGAACGCCAAGCCCCTGCTTGGCGGGTGTCCACAGTTATTAAAAATGCTGGCGCAAAGCCAGCAAGCGGTCAGTTTAGGCAAAACCGTTTCCAGTACCGATGCCTTTACTCAATTACGGGCGCGGCGCGGATTAGCATAATGCGGGAGGTTGTTCTCTCGGAACCGGCACTGGCTGATTTGTTGGATATTAATGATTATTACCTTGTGGAAGTCAGTGATCACGTTGCGGGCAAGAGCATCGGTAGTTTGGAGATAACGGTAAACAATTTAGCTGAGTTTCCCGATAGAGGCAGCATCCTCAAGGAATTGTTGTCTCTGGGGATTCGGCAGTATCGGCAGGTGATTGAAAAGCCTTATCGGATTATTTATGAAACATTTGCCGATAAAATTATAGTCCATGCAATACTCGATGGACGGCGCGATATGGAAAGTTTACTGATGCAGCGTATTTTGCGTGTTTGAGCAGGATAGGTGAGTGGCTCTTAAGCCTCGCAAAGTACGGCATTTAGAATCATAAGTTCAAAGCCAGCTTTGAACTCCTGTATTCACGTTTTCTGGAGTCTAAAGCTGGCTTTGGCAGTATTTTGTGCTGGTTATCGGTGACCAGAATTTGATGCTATAGTGCGTATGACAAGTCATACAAGAGGTGATGTTATGAGAATTAACGCCAGGTTAGACGAGCAAAGCGAACAAGATTTGCAATTGATTCAACAAACAACCGGTGAAACGGTGACGCAGATTATCAAAGAGCTGCTGGCGGAGCGTGCAGAACAGTTGCGCGAAAAGAATAAACCGGGAGCCAAGCTGAAAGCCTTGTTGGAAAGTGATTTTGTCGGCTGTGTGAAGGCCCGGAAGACGGTTCGGTCAACTATAAAAAATATGTCACGGACTATCTTGATGAAAAATACCCTGATCGCTGATACCGGTTATTTTGCGGCATTAGCCAATTCAAAAGATGCCTATCATCAGCATGCGATACGGGTTAGTCAAACGCTTCAATACGATTTGATAACAACTTAGCCGGTGATTACCGAAACTTGTCACTATTTGGATTTTCCATTTACGGCGGAACAGACGCAAGGCTTAACCTCAGGCTACCCAAAGTAATCGATCTGAGTAACGGACACGCATCGCACATGGCGAAACTAATGCACAAATACGCCGATCTTCCGATGGATTTAGCAGCCATTCTGGCCGAAAAGTTAGGCCATAGCCGCATACTCTCAACCGATCAACGCGATTTTAAAACCTACCGCTGGAAAAATCACAAGCCATTCGAAAACCTCTTATTGCCGGAATAACCATGCTTCCACCCCTAAAACCCATCACCATGAAAGAACGCGTTTCCATGGTGTTTATCGAAAAAGGCCAAGTTGACGTTAAAGACGGCGCTTTTGTCGTCATCGACGAAACCGGCATCAGAACCCATATCCCGGTCGGCAGTATCGCCTGCATCATGCTTGAGCCGGGGACGCGGGTTTCCCATCATGCCGTGGCATTGGCCGCCAGGGCCGGAACCTTGCTGGTCTGGGTCGGCGAGGCCGGGGTGCGGCTTTATGCGTCCGGGCAGCCGGGCGGGGCGCGTTCGGATCGCTTGCTGTATCAGGCCAAATTGGCGTTGGACGATGTGGCGCGGTTAAAAGTGGTGCGCAAAATGTACGAAATCCGCTTCGGCGAAAAACCGCCGGAACGGCGTAGCATCGAACAACTGCGCGGCATAGAAGGCGCTCGGGTTAAAAAAATCTACCAGTTATTAGCCAAGCAGGCCGGGGTGGAATGGCAAGGTCGCAGGTACGACCAAACCGACTGGGATAACAGCGATATGCCGAACCGGTGCATCAGTTCGGCGACGGCCTGTTTATACGGCATCAGCGAAGCGGCGGTGCTGGCGGCAGGCTACGCGCCCGCCATCGGCTTTATTCATACCGGCAAACCCTTGTCGTTCGTTTACGACATCGCCGACTTGTTCAAGTTTGACGACATCATTCCTCACGCCTTTAAAATCGCCGCTAAAAACTATCACAACCCGGAACGGGAAGTGCGCCTGATGTGCCGTGATATTTTCCGGCAGAGCAAAATACTCAAAAAAATCATTCCCACCATAGAAGAAGTCCTGGCCGCCGGTGAGCTTGAACTGCCGAAGCCCGCTGAAGAGAATATCGCTCCGGCCATCCCTAACCCTGAGAGTATCGGCGATGTTGGTCATCGTAGTTGAAAACGTCCCGCACCGGTTAAGAGGGCGATTAGCGGTTTGGCTGATTGAGATCCGGGCGGGCGTGTATGTCGGTGATTTATCGGCCAAAGTCAGGGAAATGATTTGGGCGCAGATTGTGGACGGCATTGAAGACGGCAATGCGATTATGACCTGGAGCACTAATACCGAGTCGGGATTTGATTTTCTGACGCTAGGCGAAAACCGTCGCCTGCCGGTCGAGTTTGACGGACTCAAACTGGTTTCTTTTTATCCGGTTGAAGACTCAAAGGATAAAGATGCTCTTTAACAATTTAACGATAAAAAACGGCTGTTTTCTCGGTGGAAAAACCGGAGTGGTTATTCTGGTTGATTAACAATATGTTATGATCAGTGCGTTCCCCACACCCGTGGGGATGAACCGGATTGTACACGGCTTACATCACAGGACGCCGACGCGTTCCCCACACCCGTGGGGATGAACCGCGCGAAAACATGGAAAAAAGGCGACATGGTTTGCGTTCCCCACACCCGTGGGGATGAACCGCGCATAACACAACGCTCAAGCGCGGCGGCGCTGCGTTCCCCACACCCGTGGGGATGAACCGCGTATTTTTGAATCTTCACCAGTTAGACAGTTGCGTTCCCCACACCCGTGGGGATGAACCGCGCATATTTGTCTGCCTTGCTTACCGTGTAGTGCGTTCCCCACACCCGTGGGGATGAACCGTAGGAATAGTTCAGGTGTCATTCGTATTTGAAGCGTTCCCCACACCCGTGGGGATGAACCGCATCTGCTCAGGAGTGCTGCCTTGTGGGTAATGCGTTCCCCACACCCGTGGGGATGAACCGGCACAAATAGAGGTTGCGGGGTTATCGGTTGCGCGTTCCCCACACCCGTGGGGATGAACCGGCGATACGGGTATCTTCATGCAATATTTATAAGCGTTCCCCACACCCGTGGGGATGAACCGAATACAGGACGCTTGGAGTTCATCTGAAAACAGCGTTCCCCACACCCGTGGGGATGAACCCGTTCACCTCTTCGTTGTTAAATCGTGCCTAACGCGTTCCCCACACCCGTGGGGATGAACCGATTTGACGGTAACTGATAGTTGGGCAGAGCGCGCGTTCCCCACACCCGTGGGGATGAACCGGCGTTCATTTATATGCCTTCTGGGATGTCGTCGCGTTCCCCACACCCGTGGGGATGAACCGTTTTCGAGCTTCGTCTGCGTTGGCTGGCGTAAGCGTTCCCCACACCCGTGGGGATGAACCGCGCAATGCTTTTTTTCAAAAGACGAGAGGTAAGCGTTCCCCACACCCGTGGGGATGAACCGTGAAAAATGTATGAGCAACGATGAACTTCACAGCGTTCCCCACACCCGTGGGGATGAACCGCGCTAAATACACACTGACTGAAGCTCAACAACGCGTTCCCCACACCCGTGGGGATGAACCGCGAGAATGGCTTGGGTATAAATTATTAGATAAGCGTTCCCCACACCCGTGGGGATGAACCGTTAGATACGGAGACGGTGGCAGAGTTTGGTACGCGTTCCCCACACCCGTGGGGATGAACCGCACCGGCGAATAGGACTGGAAAACTTGCTGAAGCGTTCCCCACACCCGTGGGGATGAACCGTCACTTTGAAATGGCAGTTCGCGTCCGTATCGGCGTTCCCCACACCCGTGGGGATGAACCGTTGCAGTTAATGGATACAGTTTTTATCGAATCGCG
>NZ_JAZGVT010000034.1:0-14483 GCF_036440755.1 Methylobacter sp. Wu8
AAAGGCTAAAGGCTAAAGGCTAAAGGCTAAAGGCTAAAGGCTAAAGGCTAAAGGCTAAAGGCTAAAGGCTAAAGGCTAAAGGCTAAAGGCTAAAAATTGGAAAACTTCTTAAACCTCAATGCAAGTTTTTTTGCCCTTCGCCTTTCGCCTTAAATTTCAATACAAATCCACCGGGTCGACATCCAGCGACCAGCGTACCTTTTTCGCCTGCTTGAGTTTTTCAATTTTCGGCATCAACACATCCAGCAACGCATGCAGCTCCGGCCGCCTGCCGCTCTGAAACAACAATTGGTAACGGTACAGTCCCGCGCGCCGGGCCATCGGCGCGGCAACCGGCCCCAAAATTTGGGTGCGGCCTTTGCTGTACTCTTGCGCCAATTCAACAACCGCCTGCAGGAACAACTTCGGCATCTCGGCATCTTGAGCTTGCACTCTCAATAAGGCCTGATAACTGAACGGCGGCAATGACGCCTCTTTACGCTCCGCCAACGCGGTTCTGGCAAAACTGTTGTAACCCTGATGAATCAGCGTTGTTAATAAAGGATGCTCCGGCTGCCGGGTTTGCATGATGACCCTGCCGGGCTTTTCCGCCCGCCCGGCGCGGCCTGAAACCTGTACGATCATTTGCGCCAGTTTTTCGGGAGCATGAAAATCAATGCTGAACAAGCCGCTATCCACATCCAGTATCGCCACCAGCGTCACATTGGGAAAGTGATGGCCTTTCGCCAGCATTTGCGTACCCAAAATAATATCCACCTCGCCCCGATTGATTTGCTGCAAATAATTTTCCAAGGAGCCTTTGCGCTGGGTGGAATCCCGATCCAGACGCACAATCGATTTGTCGGGGAATAATTCCGCCAGCACTTTTTCCACGCGTTCCGTACCCAATCCCAGCGGCGTCAATTCCCCGGTTTTACAGGCCGGACATTGCCTGATCAGGCGCTGTTCCTGTCCGCAATGATGGCAGCGCAATATCCCCTCATCGTAATGGATGACCAGATTGGCGTCGCAACGCCGGCAACGCGCGACCCAGCCGCAGCCATGACAGATCAGAGTCGGCGCAAAGCCGCGCCGGTTCAGGAACAATAGCACCTGCTCGTTTTTCGCCAGGGTAAGGCGCATCTGTGCAACCAGCGCTTCGGACAGCCCCTCCTGCATCCTCTTGTTCCTGATGTCCAGCAACTGCAACACCGGCGCCGTTGCAATTCCGGCCCTTTCCGGCAAATGCAGCAAGCGGTAACGTTTATTATCGACGTTATGCAGACTTTCCAACGCAGGCGTCGCGGAACCCAGCAATACCGGAATATTTAACAGCTTGCCGCGCACCACGGCGACATCGCGGGCGGAAAAACGAAAACCTTCCTGCTGCTTGAACGAGGCGTCATGCTCTTCATCGAGAATGATCAGGCCGGGATTTTTTAACGGCGTAAACAGCGCGGACCGAGTGCCCAATAAAATCGAACATTCTCCCCGCTGCATGGTAAGCCACGCACTGGCCCGCTGCCGGTCGGTCAACTTGGAATGAGAAATGGCCATGCTTACCGTAAACCGTTGCCTGAACCGGTCTTCAAGCTGGGGCGTCAGGGTGATTTCCGGCAACAGCACCAACACCTGCTGCCCGCGTTCCAGTACGGTGCGGATAATCTGCATATACACTTCGGTTTTGCCGCTGCCGGTCACGCCCTCCAGTAGAAAAACGCCGAACTGCCCCAAACCCTCGCATACCGTATCTATCGCCGCCTGCTGCTGTGGATTGCAATGCAGGGCGTCGTTCCTGACGACCGGTTCGGCTGTATGTGTCCCGGACTCCGATACGGAAAGTTGTAGTAATTGTCGATCTATTAACAGCTTTACCGAAGAACGCCAGTTTTCATTCCATGCCGACAACTCCGCTTCGGATAAGCTGTTTTGATGCGCCTGAAACTTTTCCAGTACGCTTTTTTGCTTGGGTGAGCGCTTGAGCTGTCCGCTATCTGTAGCCTTACCCAGTTCTGTCAACGCATAGCGTTTTTCTGCCTGAATAACGGACGGCTTGCCCTGACGCAACGCCACAGGAAACGCTGCGCTAAAAACCTCGCCCAGCGGGTGATGGTAATAACGGCCGGCCCAATGCAGCAGCGTCAAGTCCTTTGCCGACAATAAGGGCTTCTCGTCCAGTATCCGTTCGACGCGTTTTAATTTACCGATGTCTATATCGCTATGCTGAACACACTCGACCAGAAAGGCGATTTTTTTAGCTTTGCCGAAAGGTACTTCCAGACGAATGCCCGGCTTGACTTTAATTAACTCAACGTGTTCCGGGGCGAGATAATCGAATAATCGATAAACAGGCAGCGCAATGGCAACTCTGAAAATCGGTTCATTTCTGTTTTGCGACTTAGCCATAGTGTTTGAGGTATTTTTGATATTCCAAGGCTAAGTCACTATACGGTTTAGACTATTTGAGTTACCCACAGAATCTGTGGATAACTCTGTGGAAAAACAGTTTTTAACAACGCTTACTAGCGGTTTTTATTACAGTTTTGTTAATCTGCACACTTTTTATCCATCAAACATTCTACTTTTATTTCAAATACTTATTGCAGAGACTCAACAGAAACAAGGTATTTTTTCCAGTTACATTTTAATTTATCTTAACGCATATCTAATTTGTGGATTACTTCACAAATTAGATATGCAACGCGTAAAACTACCTTGCCGATTACCGGGGCTTGATAAATTTAATCGTCATCCGGTCGCTTTCGCCGATAGCCAAATATTTCTTTCTGTCTTTATCCTTAAGCTTTAAAGCGGGCGGTAAAGTCCAGACGCCTTCGGGATAATCCTTGGTATCTTTGCTGTTGGCATTGATTTCGGATTTATCCAAAAACTCAAAACCGGCGTTTCTTGCCAACGCAATCACATAATCCTCGCTGACATAGCCGGATTCGGCTTTGGGATCCTGCGGCTTTAAGGTTGAATTTCTATGCTCGACAACGCCTAAAATCCCGCCGGGCTTTAATGCCTTATACATGGCATTAAATACTGCGGCGGCCTGATCGTTTTTCATCCAATTATGCACGTTGCGGAATGTTAAAACCCGGTCCGCTGAACCGTCCGGCGCTATTTGTAAGAATTTTGGCGGCTGTAATACGGTTAACTCGACTTTTCCGTACACTTTCGGCTGGCTTTTTAGCTTGTTAACAAAGTCATGCAGGTTTTTTTTAAAATAAGCTTGGTCGGCGTCGTCTGAAAAATGCGCCGCATACAGTTTGCCGTGATCTTTCAGGTAAGGGGCGATAATTTCCGTATACCAGCCTTCGCCGGGCCAGATTTCGACGACCGTCATCTTGTCCTTAACGTCAAAAAATTCCAATGTTTGCTGTGGATGCCGGTATTTATCCCGGCTCTTATGCTCTGCAGAACGCTGCTTCCCGGCGATTGCCTGATGCAAGGAAGTTGATTTTTCGGCGGCTTGCGCAGGTGCGAAACTGACTGCCAGCAAAAGCGCTAATAAAAATTTTTTCATGCTGTTAATCCAATGAGTCATTTTTTGTGGGGACAATTCGCCCCGCCAGGTAGCGGGACGAGCGAGATTGCGCGAGCTTAAGGATCAAACCAGCAGATTTGATTGCGTCCTCTGTCTTTAGCCTCATACAAAGCCGCATCGGCACGATGCAGCACCGCTTCACCGCTAATGTCATCAGCCAAAACGGAAGCGGCGCCGATGCTGACGGTAATCTGTACCGGGCCTACCCGATGATCAATAATGGTCGCGGCAACCTGTTCACGCAAACGTTCCGCCATTGACAAGGCGTCGTTTTTGTCAGCCCCGGACAACAAAATTGCAAACTCCTCACCGCCCAGCCGCGCCGGTATATCAATCGCACGCGAGGCATTACGGGCAATTTCGGCAAAAGCCTTCAACACCGCGTCACCGGTAGCGTGGCCAAAGTCATCATTGACCCGTTTAAAAAAATCCAAGTCCAACATTAACAACACTGCTGAATAATGGGATAAACGCGCCACTTTCGCCCGTTCTTGCTCGAGTTGTTCCAAAAATACGCGGCGATTAAATAATCCGGTCAAGGAATCGGTGCTGGCAAGTTTTTGCAATTGGGCTTCCATTGCCTTACGTTCGGTAATATCTTCCTTAATACCGATAAAGTGGGTAATTTCGCCGGCGCCGTTTTTTACCGGCGCAATGCTAAGTTCCTCGTGATACAAGTTCCCATTTTTGCGCTTGTTGATCAATTCCCCACGCCAATGTTTCCCATCCAGAAGGTCCGCCCACATGTCCCGGTAAAATATTTCATTCTGTAACCCGGATTTGGTCAATTGATTCGGCTTATTTCCAAGCGCTTCTTCCGGGCTGTAGCCGGTTAAGCGGCCAAAAGCGGGATTAGCCCAGATAATAGTCGCATCTTTATCGGTAATAACAATGCCATTTGCCGCCGCCTCCAATGCGGCTATCAACAAATTGTTACGCGCTTCCATCTCGGTGCGCAACAATGCATAACGTATCGTCCGCGCCAAGCCGTCATAACCAAAATCCCCCTTGACCATATAATCCACAGCCCCGGCCTCCAGCGCAGTCAGCGCAAAATCGGTATCGCCGCGTCCGCTGAGCACCACTATCGGAATGTCCACCGCCATGGTTCGCGCCTTGTGAACGGTTGCCAGGCCTTCCGAATCGGGTAACGACAAATCCAGCAGCATGACATCAAAAGATGAGGCCGTCAGATATTTTTGCGCTTCATTGAGCGATTGAGCCCAAGCCAGCTCAAAATACCCACTCTGAGTTTGCCTCAACTTTATTTTTACCAAATTCGCATCGCCGGCTTCGTCTTCGACCAGCAGCACGCGAATCGCTTCGTTACACGTCATGGCTTGCAATCTTGCGGCAAACGTACAAGGCTGAACCAATAATCGCCAATCAGCTGAATGGCCTTGATGAATTGCGGCATATCGACCGGCTTAGTGATATAACTGGTTGCGCCGAGCTGATATGAATAGATGACGTCTTTCTCGACATCGGAAGTGGTCAACACCACGACAGGAATCCCCTTAAAGCGCTCATCGGCCTTGATCGCGGCTAAGAATTCGCAGCCGTTCATGCGCGGCATGTTAAGGTCGAGCAAAATCAAATCCGGGCGCGGTACATCGGCATATTTTTCCGTCTTGTTTAAAAAATCCAGGCCTTCGCGCCCGTCCTCGACATGATGCAGGTGAGCCAGTATCTTGCCTTCTTTTAACGCCATTTTTACCAGATACGCATCCGAGGGTTCATCCTCCAGCAGTAAAATTTCAACAAAGTGAGGATTACGGGACTCTCTCATCGTTTCATCTCTATTCCGTAGTGCTTATTCAGCAGATGCTGACTTTATAATTGGCAACTAAACTTTTCATCCTGTTTCCCGGTTGAATCCTCGCTGGCTGCGCCCGACTATCAGGAATTAGGTTTGCTGTTAACAGCCTGATTTTTTTATTCAGGTAAATCAAATAAAGCGGTACACCCACCGCCCGGCGTTTCCTCCAATGCAATAGAACCGCCGCAACTTTCAACAATGCGCCGGACAATCGCCAAACCGATACCGGTGGAATTTTGGTTGTCATGCACCTGCAAACGTTCAAATACGCCAAAAACGCGCCCCCGATATTCTACCGGGATGCCAATGCCATTATCCTCGACGCGAAAAATCACCCGTCCCGCCCTCACTTCGTTATAAATCCTGACATGCGGCGTGCGATCAGGACGGCGGTAGTGCAAGGCATTGCCCAACAAAATATCGAAAATATCTTTCAGGCGGGGGCGGTCTATATAGACATGACAGCTATTATTATAATCTACCTCGGCACCCGCTTCACGTATTAGCGACGCCTTCCGCTCCAGCACGCCGGCGACAACTTCCGCAACGGCAACTGTCGCCATCGCACCGCGCGGCTGGTCAGCGGCCAGATACAGTTGAATATCACGTACCAGAGCGCTTTGCCGCGCCGCGCTTTGCTCAATAAAATGCAGAGACGCCGTAGCGTCTTCGCTTAACCGTTCTTTTTCCAAGTCTGCTCTCAAGCGTTGCGCAAAACTCACCAGCCGTCTTGCCGGCTCTTGCAAGTGGTGTGCGGCAATGTTCGTAAACTGTTGCAATTCAGCATGCGCGCATGCCAGCTTGTCTTCAACTTGCTTACGCTCGGTGATGTCCACGCATGAACCGATATAACCCAAAAAGCTTCGATCATAGTCAAAACGGGGAACGCCGGTATCGATCAGCCAACGGTATTCACCGTCATGACGGCGCAGACGGTATTCCATCGAAAAGCTTTCCCGCCGATCAAATGCGCTTATATAAGTATTAAGACAGTGTTGGTAATCATCAGGATGAACGCAGTCCGCCCAACCGTTGCCCTGCTCTTGATCCAGAGCACGCCCGGTAAATTCCAGCCAAACCTTATTGAAGTAGAAACACAGTTTATCCGTACCCGCCATCCAGATCAGCACCGGCGCCGAATCCGCCAACAGCCGGAAGCGCTGCTCGCTCTCACGCAGCTGAGAAGTCAGCCCGTAGGCTATCTTAGCGGCATTGACGTGCATATTAAGGTAGGAACGCAACAGCAAAAACAGCAGGAAGCTGCTGACGACGCCAGCTCCGCCGATGACCCATAGTTTGCTGTAATCAATCCCGTCCTGCGCGCCCTCAATCTTCTCGAACTGCAATGTCCACACTGTGCCGTTAAAATCGGTCATTATTTCTATGGCCGGCAAAAAGTGACTATGCCCCTCATAAGACGGGGCCGAGTTGTTATACAGCAACTTTTCCGCTTGCGCAGTGCGCCCGTCATAAACGCGAAAATGTACATGGGTCAGTGTTTTGTCTTGAAATTTGGGCACCAGCTTATCAAGCAAATCGCCCATGCGGAAAGGGCTGTAAACCCAACCCAATAACGCGGCGCGCCGCTGTTCAACCGTATCGATAGGCCGGTTTTTTTGATAAACGGGTACATACATCAAAGTACCGGCCTGTTGTTCCTCGACCGTTTCCTGTACCAAAGTAACCTTGCCCGACAAGCTGGGCTTATTTTCGTCACGCGCCAGTTCCATGGCGGCACGGCGCACCGGTTCGGAATACATGTCATAACCGAAAGCGCTTAAATTCCGTCCGCTAAACGGTTCCAGAAAAATGATTGAAGTATAGGCGTCTCGTTTACCTTCAGGGCTTACCTTGTAATCGGAAAAACCTTCAGCACGCAGTTGCGCCTGGTGCGCGGTCAATTGACCGGCCGGTATCCATAATGAAAAGCCCAAACCTTGAATGCCGTCAAAATGTTCGTCACTGCGCAGACGCCGGACATAGTCGCGCCATTCCCTGCGCGTCACGGTCTGCGATGCATCAAACATCGCCGCCCCACTCAACAATGTCTGCTTATGCGCGTCCAGCCGTCCCGCTATTTTTAACCGGACTTCGTCGCAAAAAAAAGCAAACTGGCGGTATTCGTCCCGCTCTATGTCAAGCTTTACCCAATATCCGGCCAAGCCTGTACCGAGCAGCCCCATCAGTAACGCTAACCAGGGTAGCGTGAATCGCAGATAACGCTTGGCAAATAGTTTCATTGTTGTTTTAGGATCGTGCATAAATTAATTTAGGCAATTACCATGAAGACCATGAAAGAAATGAGGACTTAAACCTTTCATGCCGCTTCATGTCCTTCATGGTTAAAAAATGAAATATAAAACTTGCTCAAGTTATTTCATGCACGTTCCTTAGCTTGTTTCCAAGCTCCAGGATTCGCATGATAGAAAGCAGTATAGGGACACAGTTGAACTGTGCTTCTATGCTGGATTTACGCTACTTACAAGAGGCAATTCAAACCAGAACACAGCGCCTTGACCGTCCCCCGCCGATTCTACGCCAATGGCGCCGCCGTGATGCTCAACAATTTTACGGCACAACGCCAAACCGACGCCGGTACCTTCAAAGCGGCTGCGCGCCTGCAACCGCGAAAACACTTTAAATAGCCGGTTCATTTGCCCCGGCTCGATGCCGATACCCTGATCGCGCACTTCGACCCGCAGTGATCCGGCGCGGCTCTCTCCATGAATATGAACTTTCGGCGGTTGATTTTCTTCGTGATACTTCAGCGCATTGGCAATCAAGTTCTGTAAAAGACGCGTTAATTCATCGCGGCTGGCAACCAATTCGGGCCAGTCGCCGGTCACCTTGATTTCGCCGCCGCAAGCGCTGAGCTCGGGATTAAGAAAAGCCAGCGCCTCATCCAAAGAGGCCTTACTGCTAAGCTTGATTTTGGCTTTAAAAACACGGCCTACCCTGGAATAATCGAGCAGCGATAAAATCATTGCATCCATACGTTTGGCACCGTTTACCGCAAAATCAAGAAACTGTTGCGTTTCTTCATTCAGCTGTCCCGACAGTGCATTTTCAATCAAGGTTAAATAGCTGGTGACCATCCGTAACGGCTGGCGCATATCATGGGATACCGCATAGGCGAACTGTTCCAATTCGGCATTGGACCGGGTCAATTCGGCTTCGATTTGCTTAAACTCAGTAATGTCGCGTGCTGCCGCAAACACGCCAAGCACCTTGCCCTTGCCGTCGTGATACACGCTAGCATTATAAAGCACGTCGGTAATTTGACCGGACACATGGCGGATAGCCAGCGGATAATCAAACACAAAATCCTCGGAAAATACCCGTTGATAGCCCTCGCGAGCTTCCTTTGGGTCGGTGAAATAATCCGCAAAGTCGCTGCCGATCAACTGGTCTCTCTCCACGCCGGTTACTTGCTCCGTGGCGGTGTTGACATCGGTAATTTTCCCCTCGGTGCTGATCGTCACCAAAGGGTCCAAACTCGCCTCAATCAGGCTGCGGGCATATTGAGCGGCGGCTTGAATCGCGTCTTCCGCCTTTTTGCGCTCGGTGATGTTTTCATGACTGACGACCGCTCCTCGACGCGAACCTTGCAATGGCGCTACATTCATGTAAAACCAGCGCTGCTGATCGGGCGAATGACACGGATATTCCAAATGAAATGTTTCCAGCTCCCCGGCCAATACCGCCGCAATGCCGCGTTGAGCATCGATTGCCAAATCGCCATCGGGTTGATTAACGGTGTTTTTACAGGCATCAAGATAATTAAGCCCCAGCATATTCTGACCGCCGTTTTCGTCGGCAAATTGCCGCCATGCGTTGTTGACGGCAATAATGACACCCTGCGTATCCAGCACGACAATGCTTGAGGTGAGCGAGTTAAGTATGCTGGTATTAATAGCGTCGCTGTCGCGCAGTTTTTCCTCCATCTGCTTATGCCCGGTGATGTCGGTAATGAAGCCGTACCAGAGCGTAGAGCCGTCCTCTTCCCGCTGTGGCAGCGCATTGCCGAGTAACCAGCGCACCGTACCATCGTCAAACTTTACCCGATATTCATGGCGCCACGGGGTCAAATTCCGCGCCGATTTCTGAATTGCGGATGCAATGCCATCGTAGTCATCAGGATGAAGAACGGCAAATACTTTCGACGCATCCTCGCTGACTTCATCAGGACTGATCCGGTATATTTCCCTAATGGCTTCACTGGCAAAAGGAAAACAGGAACTGCCATCCGGGCGCAAACGATATTGGTAAATAACCCCCGGCAGCCGACTGGCGATTTTCTGTAGGCGATCCAACGCTTCTTTCCTAGCCTCTTCCATCTGCTTGCGTTCGCTGATGTCAGTATGCGTGCCGATCATGCGCAAGGGTTTGCCATCTTCGTTACGGCTGACCACCATGCCGCGATCCAGTATCCATTTCCAATAGCCATCCTTACAGCGAATCCGATGCTCACTGGTGTAAATTGGAGCTCGCCCCTCAAGACACGCCTGCACCAGTGCGATAGTTTCCGTCTTGTCGTCAGGATGAATGCGTTTCTCCCATTCATCCAGGCCGGTCCCAATCTCGTCTTCGGCAAACCCAAGCATTTCCTTCCAGTGTTTGGAGAAAAACACCGTACCATTCTCCACGCTCCAATCCCAAAGACCGTCGCCCGAACCCTCAATGGCGAACTTCCAGCGATATTCGCTTTCAATTAACGCATTCTCCATCTGCTTGCGCTCGGTGATGTCGGTAGAAACACCACACAAACCATAAATACCGCCGTCTTCCCGGCGTAGTGGTTGCTTGGAGGAAAAATAGACGCGAGTGCTCGCATTCTCCCTGTCGCTATTAATTTCCTCGGTCGCTACGCATTCGCCCAACTCAATAACGCGGCGATCATTTTCACGCAATTTTTCCGCCGTAGCCTGATCAAAAAAAGCCTCATCCAGTTTACCGACAATGTCTTCCTGAGCTTTACCAAACAGTTGCCGCACCGGCTGGTTGGCATACTGGTATCGGTAGTTGCAGTCCTTGATATAAATAAAGGCGTCAACATTATCGAGAATAGCGGTGAGCTTATTTTCGCTTTCGCGCAATGCCTCTTCGATCATTTTGCGTTCAGTAATGTCGCGCACATAAGCGGTATAAAAATAGCCGCCCTTTTGCCCCAGCACATCGACAGTCAGCTCTATGGGGAACTCCGAAGCATCGGCACGTAAACCGGTAATCTCAAAACGTATGCCGATAATGTTTGATGAGCCCGTAGCCATAAATCGTGATAAGCCCTGACGATGCGGTTCCCGATAGGCCGGGGGAACGATTAGCTCCGCCAATTCTTGTCCTAACGCTTGCTCGCGGGAATAGCCAAAAATATGTTCCGCCTGAACATTCCAGTCTATGACTATACCGTTATGGTCGATACTGATGATGCCGCCTAAAGATAAATCCAGCAGCCGCTGTGTGCGCGCAATATTTTTCTGTAAGGCGGCATTCGCAGCCTGTAGCGCTTCCTCTGCCGCTTTTTTCTGTTGTGTTTCTTCCAGCAGTTGCGTCATACCGGGCGCAGACAAAAATCGAGGAACCAGCCATAGTAATGACAAGGCGGCAGCAACCGAAAAAATTGCTGTCAAAATTTTAAACAGCCCACTCAACCAATATAGCGGTATCCATAGCGTAATAACGGATAGCAAATGCGTGGTGCCGGAAGCGATAAAAAAACCGGAAAGCATCGCAAACGGCCATGAATAAGACACCTCCTTATGCTGCCGGATAAAATAAAACAGAATCGGGGGGATGAAATAAAAAAAGAGAGCGGCCAGTAGATCTGAAATGACATGAGCCCAAAGCAATGCGATACTCCACAGCGGGCCATGATTATGTGGAATCAAGTCCTTACCAAAAAAATCAATCAGTACGTGCATTTATCCAGTATAAAATAAATCATGAGCATTCAGGACGTTTTAAATCCCATGAGTTGTCCAGGTAATGCTTCTTAGAATCAAGCTTTACCGAACTGTCTCTTTATAATTCCAGATTTGCAGCAAACTTAAAATTGCCAGCATTAAAAAAGCAATCATTGTCCATGCAGGCATGCTCAATCCCAGCATTGTCCAATCCACCTTGGCGCAATCGCCGGTACCGCTGAGCATTAATTTAACCGTTTCAAACAGCGGGAAATTTTGCAGCACATACTCCAGGCCGGGACCGCATTCGGGTACCTTGTCAGCGGGCAAATGCTGTATCCAGACATGCCGCGTTGAAATCGCCGCACCGCACAAAGCCGTTACAGCACCTGAAACAGCATAAGCCGTCACGCCGGCCTGACCCGGATTATGAATGGCGGCGCTAAAAAAAACCAAGCCAGTCAACAGAATCGCGATGCGCTGGGAAATACACAATGGACAGGGATCCAGTCCGTTGATAAATTGGAAATATGCGCCCATAGCCAGCAAAAAAACACACCCCAGGAAGCCCAGAAAAAACCAGGTTCTGGCGTTAAATCTTAACAACTTCAACATGTAAAACGCCTTGATAAAAAATTTTATTGTAACTATTACGCTAACGATAGGGCACGGATAATGCGTGACAAAAACGAAAGCCTGTTTATCCGGGTATTCTTCAGAATCAAACCGCATCAGACTGAATCTTCAGCGCTTAGTCTTTCGCCTTTAATCTATTTACACGCCTTGTACATCCCATCCAGCACCAATGAATTCGGACTAACCATGCCAATAATCCTGTTATTTTCAATAACAGGCGCCCTAACCAGATTATATTTGGCAAATAAGCGCGAACAATAGCGGATGTCCATATCAGGAGACACTGAAATCACTGGTTTGCTCATGATTTCATAGACGTTAACCCGGTCCGGCGCCCGATCTTTCGCAAGCACATGACGTGCTATATCGCCGGAATTAATCATGCCGTATTCGTCATCGTCATGACGTTTATTGACGATAAGCACCGATGTTTTAAGCGACTTCATCTTATTTAAAGCATCCTCTACGGTAGCAATGCCGTCGATAGTACCGAAGTCGGTTTTCATCACATCTCTGACGCGGATTACAATGCGTGGTGCAATCATATCTTGTCCTCAAGTTCTTGGGTTAATTGTTCAACCTGGTGCATGACGCCAACGGCGTCTTCGACGTCAATCTGGATGGCGATACCGGTACCGGGTTTGTTGTCGAATTGCGCGACCTTAGCGATGGCTTCCAAAATGTGTCGACTGAGATGCTCTTCGACCAGCATCATCAGCACATCACGCTGGGTTTCCAGGGTCAATCCGAAAAAAGTTTTCGATTGTTTCATGCCTTCGCCGCGCGCATTACTGACCACGGTTGCGCCTTTAG
This sequence comes from Methylobacter sp. Wu8, assembly GCF_036440755.1. Taxonomy (NCBI): domain Bacteria; kingdom Pseudomonadati; phylum Pseudomonadota; class Gammaproteobacteria; order Methylococcales; family Methylococcaceae; genus Methylobacter; species Methylobacter sp. Wu8. The sequence continues at coordinate 12,701 of NZ_JAZGVT010000034.1, forward strand.
CGCCGTTTTCGCGCGCGGTATCAAGCACTAGGTCGGTTTTGTCGTCTTCGACAAATGCAATAATTAATTTGAAATGCATGGCGTTCCTCAAGGTTTAGATGAAAGACTGCCTTTGCTGAGCCATTGCGCGATTTGCGCATAACCCAAGACAGCGATGATAGGAAGTAAGCAGGCAAAGGCGATCAAGCCGAAGCCATCCAGTAACGGGTTGCGACCGGGAACGGTAGAGGCCAATCCTAAACCCAATGCAGTTACCAGCGGCACAGTGACCGTTGACGTCGTGACTCCGCCAATGTCATAAGCCAAGCCAATGATCTGTTTGGGGGCAAACAAGGTTTGGATAATGACAATGATATAGCCTGCGATAATAAAATAATAAAGCTCAGCACCTATAATAATCCTATATGTGCCCAAGGCTAGGCCAAAGGATACGCCAATGGCAACCGCTATGCGCAGCCCCCAAGCACGGATAGTGCCGCCGGAAATCTGCTCAGCTTTCATCGCCACCGCCAGCAAGGACGGTTCGGCCAGCGTGGTCGCAAAACCAATGCTGGCGGCAAAGATATAAACCCAATAATACGCTTGCCAGGCCACATGCTGCTCAGTGGGGGCTATGCCCAGAAACGCCGGCGTAGTCAGCTGGGCTGCCATCAGTTTTCCCAACGGAAACAGTGCCCTTTCCAAACCTTCCAGAAAAAACGCAATGCCGAGCAAAACATAGATAAAGCCGATCAGCATTTTCCTCGGGTGCGCCACCGGTTTACGGATAACCAGCAACTGAAAGCCGATGATAATAGCGGCAATAGGCAAAATATCCTGGCAGGTTGCTAGTAAAACCAGCGCGAATTGACTGATCCAGTCCATCATCTCAGTACCCCGTAAGCCATCACAAAAACGATTGGCGTTAATGACGCAAAGGCAATCAATCCGAATCCGTCAGTCATCGGGTTGCGGCCTTTAATGGCGGTAGCCAAACCGACACCTAGGGCTGTCACCAATGGAACGGTAATGGTCGAGGTGGTGACGCCGCCGGAATCATAAGCGATACCGATGATTTCGGGAGGCGCAAACGGCGTCATAGCGATCACCCCGCAATACCCACCGATAATCAAGTAATACAGAGGCCAACCCCGGATAATCCTCAACACACCGACCAAAATGGCAAACCCTACCGACAACGCGACAGTTATTCGTAAGCCCAACGCATAACTGTCCTTAGCATCATCGTTCTGTCCGATAATGTCCGCCTTAGCCGCAATGCTCGCCGCTTCTTGAGCAATCGCGATCAGCGCAGGTTCCGCCACTGTCGTGCCGAAGCCCAAGCAGAAGGCGAAAGTCAGCAGCCAGAACAAGCTGCCTTTGCGGGCAAATGCATAAGCCATCGCTTCGCCAATTGGGAACAAGCTTTGTTCGAGCCCTTGAACAAACAGAGTAAGCCCCACAATGACAAACAGCGTGCCACCAATTAAATTACCGACATCGGGAATAGGTTGCCGAACAATAAAAACCTGGAATACCAAAACAACTGCAAGAATAGGCGCCAAGTCCAAAAAACTGCCGAACAGCTGCTTAATAAAAGGGTTTTTAAACATTCACGTCCTTTATCTGAGTTCATTAATCACATCATTATAAATCAAGCTACACAACAAACATTTAATAAGAAACTTAGATTCAACTCATAAGTGCAATCGGCACTAATCGGAAAAGAAAAAGGTTAGCTGATATAGTTTCACGCTTTTTTCAATCCGACCAAAGACGAGAAAGCGCATGAGAAACTATAAAC